>DAOOIV010000002.1 GCA_035384605.1 Phycisphaerae bacterium | reverse complement strand
CCATGCTCTTGCCCTTGCGCTGGTTCCACGCCTTGAGCTTCACCTTGCTGCCGCCACCCGAATCCTCGGCGGGCTCGGCGTCGCCCGCGGCATCCGCCGATTCTTCGGCTTCGCTATCCTCCTCCGCAGCCGCGTCGCTGCCGGTGCGTGAGAGGATGTCCCACGTCTTCTCCAGTTCGGCATCGGACAGGCTGCACGCCGTGGCGTAGAGGATGCACGCGCCGACGGGCGCTTCGTCCATGCCGAAGTTGTGGCGGTGCAGCAGGTAGTAGGCCGTCACCTCGTCCAAGTTGCCAATCGCCGCGTCTCCCCGTCCCCGTGTCTCCGGGTCCTCTCCCGAGAGCACCTGGCCGACGACGTAGTCCACGACCATCCGGCGGACATGGTTGAGGAACTCGCCCACGTTCATCGTGGCGTTGGGCTCGTTGGCCTTGCGCACGACCGGGTGCTTGCTGTACGCCTCCAGCGCCGGGCCGGTCGCCGCCCAGACAAAGTCCGGCCCGCGGATGCCGGCGTCCCAGAAGTCCCGCAGCTTCTCTGCAATGTTCGCCCGCATCTCCTCCAAGACCTTGTTGTCCCAGCCGGGCTTGGCGGTGGCGGGACGCTTCTTGCAAACGAGCCAGACAGAAGACGCGAGCGCGGCCCCGACAAGAGCGCGCGTGCGGTTGCCCATTTCTGTTTGAATTGGCCAGCTTCCATCAACGACAAAGCCTGCGCGTATGATTGCCGATACGAGTGTTTCCCACGCATCTGGCTGCTTGTTGGCAAAGACGATGACCAATCGGCCTTCTGGTTTCAGTGCCTCACAGCACGAGCCAAATACCCGGGCCATGCCGTCTTCGTACACATGTTTACTTAGTGCAGCATCATTCCCGTGGCGGCTACAGTCGTCAATAAGCTCGCCGTCGTTGGCCTCGCTATCCCATTTAGGCGATAAGGTGTGGGCGAATGCGGCGTCGACGGACGGCGATATACCGAACAGAGTTCGACGGAGCCAGATATGAAAGTAGTCCATCAAGTCGGAATACGGGATCGCATCGTAGTAAGGCGGATCGGTGAGTACGACATCGTATCCCTTGTCGGACGGCGCGGTTGCGGAACGTTGTTCGACGGACGGCGCAGGACAATCCGTGGCGAAGGATAAGGTGTGGTCGATGCAGCGTCCTATCCAATCTATTGCTCCTGAATACCCGCCGGAGCCCTGCTCAAGAACTGACGCTTCCGAGAAATCCCACGATATTGGGAGAGCAAATCGAGCGAATGTACTACGGGTGGTTTGGCGTGTAAGCGTCCATGTGCAGATAGTGCTGTTTCGATTGATGACAAAGTCGAGAATTGACGCAAGGTAGGCCGAAATCGCTTCGATCCACTCGGGCGGGAGTTGCGGGAATGCCATGTCGCAGCGGGCGGCGCGGGTGGCGGCGACGAAGGTGCCCAACGCCATGAGTTGGCGCGGCGTGAACAGGTCTCGCCACTTCATCAGCCCGTAGCCCTGCACGCTGAACGCGCGGCCCGCACCGCTTCCGCCGCCGGCGGGCGTCGGCTCATCGGGCACACCGAAGGGCACATCCTTGAACGCGGCTTGGACCTGCTCCTCACTCGGCGTGGCGACGGCCAGTTCATGCTCGGTGGGCAGTCGATATTCCTTGCCAGCGGGCGTATCGACGACCACGGCGGTCATGACGCTGCCCAGCCGACCGGCCTTGCCTTCCAACCGAATGTCTTCCATCGTGTTGATCGCGCCACAACACGGGCACTGCGCTCCTGCCCGGCTCATCGTGCCCGCACCGAGTCGCTTGTCATGCTCGCGCTTCTGGGCTGCGTTGCCACCCTTGGCTGGAACGCTCGCATCCACGCCGAACACGACGGCCGTGCGGTCGGCGTTCGGCTCCATCGTCAGAAGTACCCGCTTGTTGGGCTTCTTGCACAGCCAGCGGGTCTTGAGCAGCGGAACCGTGGCCCGGCAGTTCTTGCAGACAACCGTCCGCGCCCAGAGATAGGCGACCGTCGGCTTGGCGACCCAGCGCGGATTGCGCTTGTCAGCCAGGTACTCCTCGGTGAACTCGGCGTTCAGCGAGTCGATGTCCGGCGTGCCATCGTCCTTGAGCGGCACGAGGCGCATCGGCTGGTGCTCGTAGGCGATGTGGTCCTTCTTGATCGGCTCGAAGTCGGCATAGGTGGGGTAGCACTGGGCCAGCTCCCGCCGGGCGCGATCCAGCACCCACTGGCCCCAGGCGCGGACGTGCCAGGCCAGGTCGGCCAGGAGTTCCTCGCCCTCCGTACTCGCCAACGGCGCGAACGGCAGCGCGCCTTGCCTACCCTTGCCCGTGTCCTTGGTCTTCTTCTTGAGCGACTTGTGCAGCCGCTTCAATGCGGCGGTGACCTCCGCCTCGCCGTAGCCCTTGGCCTTCTTGAAGAACTCGGCCATGAAGGCGTCGTTGTGCAGAATGAACTCCGGCAGCGGGCGGGTCTGCCCGGCCAGCTTCTGCGGATACTCCAGCGTGCATTTGAGGATGAACCAGGCGACGGGGTTGATGTCGATGGCCGTCGCCTCGCAGCCCAGCCGCATGGCCTCCAGCGGAATGGCCCCGCCCCCGGCGAACGGATCGAGCACCTTGGGGGCGCGCCCGCCGTAGGCCTTGCGGATTTCCTGGCGGAACCATTCAAGCGTCTCGGCGTTCTCAGTCTCCCGGCCCCAGTGCAGGATGCCGCCGACGGTCTCCTCCTTGATGCGCTCCACGGTCTGGCCGTTGGGCATCTTCTTCTTCTCGTTCTTCGTGACCACCTTGCCGCCGATCTTCTCGCAGAGTTCCCGGCGGCGCCGCTTGATCTCGGCCTCCCACTGGGTGTCGGTCATTCCCTCGGGCTTGGGACTTGCCGATGGATCGGGCAGGAGCGTAGCGATCAGCGCCGCCCGGCAGGCCGCCAGCGGCCGCCTCGCCGGCCAGATGTGCAGCGTCGAGATGTGCCCGTGGCGGACGTTCTTCTCGTGCACGCTGTCCAGCGACGCTTGCTTGAGCGGAAACGCGTGTTCAATCAACCTTGGGAAGTCGGTCACGCGATAGATTCCTTGGCGGCTTGTGTAATCTGGTTGGCGCTGATCAGAACGCTGCCCTTGGCCTTGGCCAGCAGATTGCCGAACGGGTCCTGTACCCGCACCAGTCGCGGGTTGGGCGTGGCGCAGTCGTAGACGGCGTAGAGCCAGTAGCCCTCGCGCAGGTTGGCGGCACGCGCCCATTCGTTGCTCGACACCTCCACGTCTCCGGTGCTGGCCCGGCCCTTGACCTCGATGGCCCGCCGCTGTCCGTCGGGATAGATCGATAGCAGGTCGAAGCCGGGGTTGTCGGTCAGCCCGGCGGCTCGCGCCAGTTCGGGCGTGTGGACGTCCTTGACCGTCGCCCCACACGCTTCCTCGAAGGCTCGGGCCAGGTCCATCGCCACCTTCTCGACCTCGGCGTCGTGACGTTCGAGGTCGGCCGGATCGGATGAGGGCACGACGAGGGCGTGGGCCAGAAAGGTCAGATGTCCGGGCGCGATCAGTTCGGGTTCGCGCCGGATGGTCGCCAAGGCGGCGTGGCGCCGCTGGGCGAGCGAACGCTGCTGCTCCTTGATCTCCTTGAGGGCCTTTATCGCGGCCGCGTTGCCGGAGCGAGCTTTCTCCGACTGCTTGACACGGGCGGCGGCAAGCTCGGCCTCCTGGAAGTCGAACCCACGCCGGATGAATTGCTCGCGCTCGGGCAGTGTGTCCAACATGGCGTTGCGGCGCTGGACCGCAAGCCCCCGGGCGACGCGCTCCATGATGAAGGCCTCGGCCTGCTCTTTGAGCTTCCCGGCCGTCACCGCCAGGCGTTGTGCGGCGGCGGGCAGGCCGTGGCCGCCCTTGAGCAGAAGCAGGTGCTCAACGGGGCAGAGCACGACCTCGGCCCCTTCGTACTGCTTGACGCCGACGAGCTGGCAGTCGAGCGTTTCCTCGGAGGCCAGGTCGGGCAGCTCAGGGTCAGCTTGGCGAATGACGCTGATCAAGGCGAGGTGGAACAGGTACGGCTTCTCGGTGGTCGGGTCGATGAAGACCGCGCCGCGCAGAGCCTGGTCGCCCAGACGCTCGCTGACCAACCCCCGGAAGCGTTCAAACACCGGCTCGCCGGGATGCAGCCAAATCGCACGGTCCTTGTTGTCCGGGTCCGGTCTGTTGACGGTCAAACAGCCGCGCTGCTTCGCCGGGTACATTTCCAATGCGTGAATCAGGGGATCGACCGCACCCTTGCGGGCGGGCCGCAGTGAAAAGCACCCGTCCAGGTGCCCGTCGATTTCGATATCCACGAGCGGGGCAGCGTTTTCGATGAAGTGGCGGACGTAGCCGGGCAGCAACCGGCAATAGGCTTCCTGCTCCAAGTCGTCGCGCAACCGCGGAAGCTGGCGGGCCACATCGCCGCCGTCGCCGTACAACATCCTCTCCCTTGCGGCCAAGGCCGCGACCTGCTCCTCGGTCAGCCGACCCTCGAGCTGGTGCGCGGCGACATCCGCGCCCTCGACAACGGCCTGTTCCATGTACTGTTTGAGCGAGACGCCCTCGAAGAGGCGGCCAATGGAGTCGAAGACCTTTTCGCTGCCCAGCCTATCGCGGATGGTCTCCAGCTTCTTCAGTAGCGTTTGAAGGACGAGGCCCTCGCGCGTCTTGGGAGCGACGAGGTTGACGATGTGTACGGGGTCGTGCTTCTGGCCGTAGCGGTGGATGCGGCCCATGCGCTGTTCCAGGCGGGCCGGATTCCAGGGCACGTCGAAGTTGATCATGATCCAACAGAACTGAAGGTTGATGCCCTCCGCCGCCGCGTCGGTGCAGATCATGAACCGGGCACCACCATCATTATGAGGGCGACGGAATCGTTCGACCTGTTCCTGGCGTTCGATGTAATCCATGCCACCGTGGATTTGGGCGATCTGGCCGGTGTAGCCCATGCCGCCAAGGCGCTGGACGAGGTAGTCGAGCGTATCGCGGTGTTCCGTGAATACGATGAACTTCTCGCCGACAAACTTCGGATCGGTCAGCACTTCGCGCAGCTTGTCGAACTTGGACTCCGCGCCCTGGTCATAGACCTTGCGGGCAAGGTCGCGCAGCGCGACGACCTGCTCACGCTCGACGACCAGGTCGGTCAGGGAAGCGGCGATGACG
Organism: Phycisphaerae bacterium; assembly: GCA_035384605.1. Taxonomy (NCBI): domain Bacteria; kingdom Pseudomonadati; phylum Planctomycetota; class Phycisphaerae; species Phycisphaerae bacterium. Next base: position 145,873 of record DAOOIV010000002.1, on the reverse strand, counting down.
CCGGCGAGCAGCCGCTCCTCGGAGATTTCATGCTCCTCTCGCCCGTTTTCCGTGCCTTCCTCGTCAGCAGTTTTGGTATCCAGGACGTCGTCTTCCTCGGCGAGACGGCGCTGGAGGACGACAAGCTGCTCCTCGGTAAGCCTTCCCTCCTGGACTTGGCGGATCAACTGGTCCAGCTTTTCGATTCGACGCTCGAACGACCGCAGCAGGGCGTAGGTGGAACTTGCGAGGCGGCGCTGCAACACGCTCATCGCCAGCCGTGCCGCGGAGCGATTCAGAACCTTCGCGCGGTTATAGACATGGCGCATGTAGTCGGTTGTCTCGTCGTAGAGCGTCTGTTCGCTGATCGGACCTTGGGTGAGGTCGTACCCCAAAGTGTCGGAGATGCGCTTCGGATACAGCGGCTTGCCGCTGATGTGAACCATCTCCTCCTTTGTGCGCCGGATGAAGTGTGCACGGCGACGCTCGGGCGGGTACTCATCGAATGCCTCCGGCGTCGCAAGAACCTCCGGCTCAAGCAGACGCCACAGGGCGTAGTACGGGTAATCTTTGCCTTGGTGGGGCGTGGCGGTCAGCAGCAACAGGTGATGTGCCGTCCAAGGTAACGTCCAGGCTTCACCGACGCCGCCCACACCCGCCAGCGCTTCGGCCAGCCGGTAACGGTCCGTTTTGCGGACGCGAAGGTCGCTTCCGCGATCGGCGGAGAGCTTGTGCGCTTCGTCGAAAACAACAAGATCGTACGGAACAACGTCGGGTTCCCGAAGGCGTGCAAACGTCTTCGCGCCGGCGAGCGTGTCGACGCTGACGATAACGCAGTCGCTCTCCTCGCCCACGAACGGGTTTGCATCTCTGGCATCAGCCCCCGTGACGATGCGGAACTCAAGGCTGAACAGCGTGGCCAACTCGCGCTTCCAGTTGCCGATCAGTCCTGCGGGCGCCACGATCAGGACGCGCTTGATCAGGCGACGGGCCTTCATTTCACGAATATAGAGGCCCGTCATGATCGTCTTGCCCGCGCCGGCGTCATCCGCGAGCAGGAACCGGAGGGGGAACTGCTTCAGCATTTGTTCGTAGACCGCGATTCGCTGGTGGGGCAAGGGGTCGATCTGCGAAATCTCGGTGGCAAACACGGGGTTGAACAGGTGACCGAAGCCCAGGCGTTCGCCCTCGGCGAGCGCTCGAACCACGTTGGGGGAACTGGTAAAATCGATGATTGGCTTCTCGGCGGGCTGAACGGTTTCGGGCTCCGCTCCCGTATCGCCTTCGTCCATGCGCTGGAGCTGTAGCCAGCACACGGGAGATGGCTTGGTCTGGCCGTTCTCCCACCGATTCACTGTGGCGAACGAGACCCCCAGCCGCGTCGCCAGTTCCATCTGCGTCAGGCCCAGGCGGGCGCGGAACTGCTTGATCCGAGTCGAGTAGTCCGAAGGAAGCCCGGAAGATGTCGCGTCGCCGGTCATGCACAACCTCGGCCCGTGTTTAACAAGGCATCGCGTGGTGCGATTCTGCGGTAGTATAGCACATGTTATGTCAATGTCAACAGCGCGCCGAAGCCGCCCCGAAAAAAGGGCGCCACGGCAACCCTATCGACCCGTGTTGCCATAAGTATTTAAAAGACAATTATTTAGGATTTGTAAATACGGACTTACCAGTCCATCTCTTGCAGGCACGCAGATGGCGGGACCTAATCGAAAGCTAATGGGTGATACGCATCACTGACCTTGGCTACACCCCTTGCACCCCGGCGTTACCGCCCCTCGCGGTCCGGCCGGTCTCGGACCGAAGGCGGATGCCTGGCTTTCGATCGTCGCCGCCACCGCTCCGTAGGCCAGGGCGCTGACCACGGCCGCCGCCAGCCCGGCGCGGCCGAAGACCACGATGAGCAGCAAGGCCAGCCAGAACGACTGGCACATCGCGCACTCCAGGAAGTAGGCCCACGCCCGGGCCCAGAGCGTCCCGACCGCCAGGGCCTCGAACTCCCGCCCGCGGGCCGCGACCTCCTCGTCGGTGAGCGGCTGCGGGGCCGTCAGCGGATCGCCCTGTTCCACCCGCGCATCGTATCGCGTCCGGTGATTGATCTCCCAGCGCAGCCGCTGCAGGTGCATCATCCGCCTGCTCTCGCGGCGCCGTCGGCGCCACCCAAGCTCCCGGGCCAGGAACGAGGCGAATACCGCCCGCCGCAGCCCGACGACGACCAGCACCCACGCGGCGAACTGAATCAGGTCCCCGACCGATCTCATGTCTTCCACGACAATCACGTCTGTCCTCCTTGACTTCTGATATGGGCCACGATCGGGGCCTCGAAGGCCTCCTGCCCCGGCGTGACCGCAAGCCGGCCGGGCTCCGTATCGCGGGGCAATTCCCCGCCCGCCTCGATGTACTCGATCAACTCCCGCCGGTGCGGAAGGTGTTCCTTGGCCCAGGCATGGACCTCGGCAGGCGTCTTGCCGGCCAGCAACTCTCGCACCCTGGCCACGACGAAGTCGCAGTAGAGCCGCGTCCTGGCATCACGGGGGTTGTACGCACAAAGCCAGACGCGGGTATCGCCGATGTCCACGAACGTCACGGCCATCAGAGTCCTCCCTTCCAGGTGTCGAACGGGCATTGCACGGCGTCGGCGGTGAAGATCGTGTCCGACGCCCGCTGCTCGATGATCGTGTCGGGATAGACGGCCGGCACGATGGGCGTCCCGTCCGGATTGAGCTTGCGGATGGTCAGGTCGTAGTCGCGGAGCTGCGGCACGCCGTTGCCGTTGAGGTTCAGGTCGACGTTCTGGTAGACGGTGGTCCCGTTGCAGTTCGGATAGACCCCGCTGGGGAATCGGCATCGCACGCGCGAGTACGGTCCCGCGTCGAAGTGGTAGTGCTCGAACTCCTTGCAGAGCGGCTCGCGGACGAAGCTCGTGCCGTACGGCCCGAACCAGCCGAGGCCCGGGATCTCGGGCACCACCTCGCTCCAGTCGTGGAAGTCATCGCACTCATACTCGCATCCACGATCCTCCGCCCACGGCACGGTCGGCCCGGACCACTCGACGTCCACGATCGTATCGAACGGTACCGACGTGACCTCGCTACCGCCGGAGCCGTGATGGCAGACGAAGGCCTGCGTGGAGCTGTTGCCCAAGGGCTTGTTGTACTGCGGTCCGCGCTGGTCCTCCCACGCCGGGTTGCCGTGATCGCCGTAGCGGTACTTGGCGCAGCCGTTGCCGTGATCCTCATCCACCGCCGACCAGATTCGCCCGCCGCCTTCGGCCTGCGGGTAGTAACCCTCGCCGATGGCGTTGTAGTAGTGTGCCGGCCCGCAGAGGTAGCAGGCGTACCCGTTCGTGCTGCCCTCGCGGATGTGATGGTGGAAGGTGCACTGCGGATCATCCGGCCCCGTCCAGAATACGTGGCTGCAGACCTCCCAGTAGTCGTTCGGCGTTTGATACGGATACTCGTGCTCGCTGTTGTTGTAGCAGCCGGCGCGCCGGGTATGGTAGCTGTCCTTCGGCGGATCGGCGTCGGGGCAACCGCCGTCGCACCATTCCTCGTACCGAGCGAGCTTGCCGCACAGGCCGGCGGCGACGCCATCGCCTCGAGCCAGGCGGCAGTCCTCAATCGTCGCCGGCCGGTTCCAGGGAACAATCGGATCGGTCCAGGGGTACGGACACGGGCCGCGCTGGCAGGCAGCGTAGCAGTAGATGCCCTCCGTGGGATTGCCGTCGCCCCAATCGTCGATCCAGTAGCCCCAGGGCATGGGTCCGCCGTCGACTTCGAGCGGGTAGCACGTCGTCGGCGTTTTCTTGCACGTCTCGACCGATCGCGTGAACCACAGGCCGTACTCGATCAGATAGTCGACCGCCTTGATGATCTCCCAGAGATGGACCTTGCTGATGCGGTCGCCCTCACGCAGGCCCCGGTCCTTGCCGTGGTACGGGAACAGGCCCGGCCCGGGCCACTCGCTGTTGCCCATCGGGTCGTTGATGAACTGGAACGAGGCGAACTGCGGCCAGGGCAGCCAGCTCTCATCATGCCCGTACTCATAGGCCTCCGTGCCCCAGGCCATCGAGGGCGCGTAGTCGAACGGCTCGGGCAGCCCGCGCCAGGTTTTCCGGCAGCGGACGTCGCCGGCGTTGGCCTGCGTGGGATTGTTGTGCAACGGGCGGACGCCGTCGCCGCCGCCCTTGCCGCCGTCACGGTAGAGCCAGGGCAGATTGCCGCCGGTCCAGCGCCACAGGATGGGCATGTTGAAGCAGCACGCCGGGGCCGGGCCGCGATGGCCCGGATGGTGCTGGAAGGAGTTGCCCAGGTACTGCAGACAGAACCGGGCAAGGTTGATCAGCCCGGGGCGGATGGTGGTCCAGGGGGCCATCTGCCAGGTGCCGGTGCAGCGTTTGAGGCATTGGCGTTTCTCGCCGGTGTACTCCTCCCAGATCAGTTCGGGGAAGCCGTTGGCATACGGGGCCTTGTGCTGCAGGACATAATAGTAGTAGCACGAACCCGCCTGCTGCTTGGTGTGGCCGCTGCCCGGCGGCGAGTTGGGATCATCCGCCGGGATGTTGGCCAGCGTGGGCGCCGCATCGGGCGTCGTGCCGTGCGGCTCGAAGACGGTGACGGCGGGCGATTCGTTGCTGACCACGCGAAGATAGAACAACACCTGCGTCTCGTTGGGCTGGCCCGGGACCTCGGCCCAGTACGATGCACCGCCGTCGGAGGTCGTCATCGTCAGTTGCAGCAACGACCCGCCGCCGGCCTTGTAGAACAGTGTGGCGGTCTGGACCTTGCCGCGTTTGGCCTGCGGCACCGTCCAGGTTACTCGGACCGCCTGATTGGGCACCGGGTCGTCGTAGGACTCGCCGCCAACGCACACTCGGGCGACCGCATCCTGCGGGAACCACGCGGCGTCGTGACGCAGGCGCAGGTACTGCTTGGGCAGGACGTCGCTTCGCGACCAGTCGAAGTAGCCCGTCGGGCTGATCGTGTGGCTTGAACCACGGAGCTGGCCGCCGATCTGGCCGATGGCCGCCGTTTGCCAATACCAGCCCTTGAAAAGCCCCGGCGCCGGCGGCGGGTATTGGCCGGAGTTGTGCAGGAAAGTCTGCTCGGGCCACAGGCACCGCAGGTGCTCCTGTTTCCACCACTGCTCACGGTTGGCATAGCTCTTGGGCACGGCCCCCAGGGCGGCGTACATGAGGCCTTCGAGCTTCTTGAGTGCCAGGCGGAACTTGCCTTCCAGGTCCGGATCGGGGTCCTGGCAGTCCGCCTGTAGATCGTGCATGTCGTAGTAGACGTTGGCCGTGCCGCCGTCGCCGACGAACTGCTCGTCGATGTGCGACGTCGTGACCAGCATAGTGCTATCTTTACAGGACAAGCTGACCATCGACCTTGGCCCTCCACGCCATCTCCACGAGATTGTCCTGCAACGCGATCGTGTCGTTCGGCGCCAACGTGAACGGCGCGACCGCCAGGAACCACATCAACCGTTCAACGCCATCCACCTGTGCCGTCACGAAGATGGCTCGGCACTCCGGCCAGTCGGCCGTACCCGTGTTCCGCCAGGCCGGGTTGGCCACGGCCGCGCGGGCATCGGCGCCATCGGCGTCGGTGATCACCGACCAACTTAGCGGGATCGGGACGTAGCCCTCGGCGTCATCCAGTTCCGACAGATCGGCCAGCGCCAGTGTGGTGTTGGCCCCAGCCACGTCGGTGGCGGCCAGACGGAGCTTCCATCCGGACCATGCACAAGCCGCCGGGCCCTGGAAGGCCCGCTTGGCGATTGCCTCCATGTAGTCCCGCGTGATCATGTGTCGATCGCACTCCGGTAGTCGCGGACCCGCAGCTCGTATCGCAGGCGCAGTGTCTCGCCGGGATGAATTCGCACGCCGGTGATCAGAACCGCCGAGGCCACGAGCGCAGGCGGCGTGGTGTCGGTGATGATGTAGACAGCGCCGATCTCCAGCGTGCTGCCGCGCCACCGAAAAGCCTCGACCTGGTCGTGGGCGGCGGTGTTGGGCCGAAGGCTGTAGAAGGTAGACAGCCCGTCATAAGAACCGCCCGCCGAATGGATGTGCAGTGTGTCGGCGGTGTTGCTCTGGACGATGAACTTCCCGCCGCCGAGCCAGCAGGCGTAGCCGACCCATTGGCCCGGCGTCCAGGCTTTGCCCTCATCCTTTACATCCCAGCCGTGGAGGGGATCGGTCGTCACCTCGCCCCGGCCTTCCTCCTCGGCCAGGAACCGACCGGGATGGCCGTGCGGCACGTTCCACGGGAAGCCGTGCGAGTCCGGGCTGTATTCGCTGTCCTTGAACCAGTAGCCGGGCGTTCCGGTGTCCGGGTTGCCCTGCGTGGTCCAGGGCACGGCATTGCGCCAGCTCAGCCAGTCGCTGATGACGCGGACGGCGTTGCTCAGGCGACTGACGATGAACGTGACCGGCTTGGTCTCGTACTGCATGATCGCCTTGTGGGCCCCGTCGGCGGCGTAGTCGGCGGCACCGCCGTCGTTGGCGTAGAAGTCCTGCAGGTGCGCCCAGGTGGTCTCCTTGTCGAGCTTGAGCGTCGCGGGTGCCGGCGTCTTGCGGGTGTAGTTGGGCCGATGATCCGGATTCCAGGGGATATTGATGCCCGTGAGCCCAGCCCTGAAGGTAACGGCCTGGCCGAGGAACGCGGCCCGCCAGAGCTTCTCCGCGCCTTCCTTGTGGAAGGTATTCGGCAGCGCGAGGCGCCGCTGACCGATCTCGATGATGAACTCACCCATACGTCCCCCGGTACCAGAGCACATCGAAGAGCCAGCAGCCTACGCCCGCCCAGTACACGACCACGCGTCCGACGGGTACCTTGCCGGCACCCGGGTAGATCGACTCGCCGATGTTGTAGAGGTTGCTGTTGAGGTCATCGCCGCCGGCAACATCCTGCCACGTTCCGTTGGCCGCCGGGTTGACCTGCTGGCCGCTGTAGAGGAACGGCGGCGAACTGCCCTCGACCTGGGTGATCCGGGCATACCGTCGCTCGCCGCCTCCACCGGCCTGGCCGACCCGAACCACGGCCCACTGCTCGCCGGTGCCCTCGGCCTTCCAGAGGATCTGGGCGCCACCGGAGCCCGAGGCGCTGCGCAGCGCGCCGCATTCACCCTCGGCCGCCTCGGCGAAGCCGTGGCCGACGTCCTGGACATCGAGCTTGACCGGGCAGATGCCCTGGGCCATCGCCAAGCCGATGGTGCCGTCGGCCAGGGGTTCAAGGAGGATCACAAAGCGATTGGCGTGCTCGGCGGCCGGTGTGACACCCACCAGCGCGGGAGCGTTCTTGAAGGCATCCTCATCGTCGGCCGGATCGAAGATGACACCGTCGACGCCCAGGACGTCGAAGCGGTTCCGGTCGGCGCCGCTGTCGTTGCGGATACGCACGATGCCGGACGGCCGGGTGAGCGGCTGGGCATCCTGCGTCTGGTTCTGTTGGCGCGACCGAAGATCCTGGGCGGCCTCGATGAAGGCGTTGAACGTCCCGGCCGGGATGACCAGCGGATCGCCGGGTTTGACCTTCCTGAGTGCATCGGCCATCGCTCATACTCCGATGCCCAGGATGCTGAAGTCCGCGTCCTCGTAGACCTTCTCGACGTAGGCGGCGATGGGCTTCTTGATCAGGGCATTTGCGGCAGTGTCTTCGGCGTCCTGGTACCGCACCCACAGGTACTCCCAGCCCTTCTTGTCGATGCCGGTGATCTCGCCCACGGAGATGTTCGTCTTGTTCGGGCTGACCGCGAAGCGGTAGGTGATCTCCCAATCGTCGGCGCCGCGTTTCGAGCCGGTCGCGCCCAGGAACAGGCACTCCCCGGCGGCGCAGCCCTTGAACGGGGCGTTGTTGACCTTGCCGGTCAGCCGGAACAGGGCGACACGGTACGCCAACGTGACCAGCACCGTCGGCAGGTAATGCGTCTCGGCGAAGCTGCAGGCCGGGATGGTGATGTCGACACCCTCGACGTTGTCGGGCGTGACGCCGATGGCGCCTTTGAAGTCCGGGGCGGTCTTGCCCGTCGGGGCGTACTTGTGAACGGTCTGGATGGACTGCGTGATGTGCTGCGTGCCGCCGGTGGTGTCGAACGAGTAGGTCGACTCGCCTTGCTTGGGCTGCGGCCACAGCCCATACCGCACCGTAGCGATCCACTGGCCGTCTCCGTGGCTCTCGTCCACCCACTCCGGCTCGAGCTGCAGGCTCTGGCGGAGCAGCCCCTGGTAGATCAGTGGTGTGGCCGCTTCGACCGCCGCGACGGCGGCGGCATCGTCCGCCGTGCCGGTGAGGATATAGACGAGCTCCACGCTGGGGTTCTCGCCCAGCGAGACCCGGCGGCTGTCGAGCTTTTCCAGCATCGTGATCGGCACGATTCATCCTCACGAGGCAAAGGCCATCGGGTGATCCCGGATGTCCTTGCGCAACTGCTCCACGCCCTTGGCCGTGCGTTCCGTGGCCCCGGCGATCCGGTCCTGGACGCCGCCGGCCTGCAGGCCCAGCGTCGAGGAAACGTTGAACGTCCCGATGACACTCGCCTTGGCAGCCAGCAGATCGCCCAGGCCCTCCAGCTGGTCCTTGAGCCCGGCCAGCGGGCCGCGCTTGCCGCCGGGTGCGTTCTCGTCGGGCTTCTCGGTGCGTTTCTGCCGAGCCTGAGTTAACGCGGCATCAAGTTCCTTGCGGGCTTGTTCCAGGTCCGCTTTGGTCTTGGCCAGCTTGGCGTTCGTCTCGGCATCGAGTGCCCGGGAGGCCTCGACGTCCTTCTCGACGATCTCGCGCTGCCGGGCCTCGTACCGGCCCTGTTCGGCGCCCAGGTCCCGCTGGCGCTCGTTGGCGATCGCGGCCAGGGCGGCGTCCTTCTCCGCGTTGATCTTCTGCTCGGCGGCCACGAGGGCCTGGTCGGCGGCGAGGTTGGCGGCCTCGACGTCGAAGCCCTCGTCGAACAGGGACTTGATCCAGTTCCAGGCCTTCGTCGCCAGGTTGACCATCGTAGCCCACTCCACGGCGAACCGGCTGGAGAACCGCGCCCACGTGTCCGACAGGAACGCGGTCAGCCGGATCCAGCCGACCTTCAGCGCGTGCCAGGCGTCGGCGGCAATGGCCTGGGCGCCGAACCACATGTCGTAGAACCGCTGGAGAAAGAATTGCTTGCCCGCCAGCCACACCCGCTGCAGCGCCGTCATGCCCTCCTGCCAAAGGAGCTTGAGCGAGAGCCACAGGATCCTGGCGGCCAGGGCGATATCGCCGGCCGCCAGGGCGTTGGCGATGCCCTCGGTCACCTCCTGGACGGCATCCCGCATGCGGCCGAACTGCTTACCGATCCATTCGATCGCCTGGCCGCCGGCGCCGGTATAGGCCAGGATGGCGGTGCCCAGCGCGACAATCGCCGCGATGACCAGGCCGACCGGCGAGAGGAGCGAGGTCAGCATCGTGATGATCAGGCCGATGACCTTCGTGGCCGTGCCGGTGATGAACGCCAGGCCACCCAGTGCCTTGGCGGCGATCGTGGCCGAGACGCTCAGCGTCAGCAGGCCCAAACCCAAAGCGCCGACGCCGGCGACGATCAGGGCGGCGGTGCGGATGAGCCGGACGTTCTGCGAGACCCACTGTGACAGCGCGGTGACCAGTTTGGTCACGTACTGCGTGACGCCGCGAACCATCGGACCGAGCACCTTGCCCAGCGAGATCTTCAGGCCCTCGGCCGCGCTCTGGAGGATGATCACATCGCCCTTGAGCGTGTCGAGCTGGATGCCGGCGATCCGGCCCGCCGTGCCCTTGGCATCCTTGAGCGAGGCGGTGAACTCGCGGAGCTTGTCTCCCCCCTGACTGAGCAGTTCGGCAAAGCCCGCCGCCTGCCGGGCATCGAAGATCCGGCCGATGATCCCGAGCTTCTGGCCGGTGCCCAGGCCGGCCAATGCTCGATTCATGTCGTCAATGATGGCGGCCAGCGATCGAACGTTGCCCTTGCTGTCCAGGACGCGGACGCTCATCGCCCGCAACTGGTCGGCGGCCTCCTTGCTGGGATCGGTCAGCGACAGCAGGGCGCCGCGGAGCGTCGTGCCAGCCATGTCCGCCTGGATGCCGGCGTTGGAGAGCATCTGGACGGCGCCGACGATCTCCTCCAAGCCGATCCCGGCCGATTTGGCGATCGGGCCGACGTACTTCATCGCGTCGCCCAACTGCCGCAGGTCGGTATTGGCCGTGGTCATCGCCTTGGTCAGGACATCGACGGCCTCGCCCAGGTGGTCGGCCTCGATGCCCATGCCCGCCATGATCTTGGCGGCGATGTCGGCCGACTCGGCGATGCCAATCTGGCCGGCGGCGGCCATGTCGAGCGTCGGGCCGATGGCCGCGAGGATCTGATCCACCTTGTAGCCGGCCAGCGCGAAGAAGCTCATCGCGTCGGCGGCGTCGCGGGCGGTGAAGACCGTGGTCTCGCCCAGGCGTCGGGCCTCGGCGGTCAGCTTGTCGAACTGGTCTCGATTGGCGCCGGTGAGGGCCCGCACGCGGGCCATCTGGTATTCGAAGTCCGCGAAGGTCTTCGTGGCCACGGCGGCGGGTGCCCCGACGGCCGCCGCGATGCCGGTCAGCTGCAGCCCGGCGGATCGCAGGCCGGTGGCGAAGGCCTGGAGTTGGCGCTGCGCCCGCTTGAGCCCGGCGCTGAGCTTGTCGTCCACGCCGAGTTCGACGAACGCACGGCCGGCCCGGATGCCCGCGGTATTCGCCACGTCAGTTCCCTCGCACGCTGCCGGCCCAGAGCGCCGGCAGCTTGTCCCGCTCCTTCTCTAACGCCGGCCCCATGAACGGCCGGGCACGAACACGCAGTTTCCGGCCGAGGTCGCGTCGCCGGCGCCACCAGCGGGGCCGCTCGGAGACGCCGCCGAACTCCAGCACGTTGGGCGCCTTGGACCGCTTGAAGCCCACCGGCCCGACGACCACCGAATCGCTGCTGCGGTCGTACCCGAACAGAATCCACCGCCGCAGCAGGCCGGTGTGCGAATACGGCGGCCTGCCCGGCTTGGAGGTGCCCTTGCGCTTGCGGATGCTGGTGCGGGCGGTGGTGCGGATGAACGCGCCGGCCTTCGAGAGCACCTCGCGTTTGGCCTTGTCGACCGCCCGCAGGACGACCTGGCGATCGAAGAACAGGTTCTTGATCCGCAGGTCGATCATTCGGGCTTGTTGACCTTGCCGACCGCCAGGCGCATGGCCGCGCCGGTCAGGCCGGCGATGGTGGTCCCGAGCGCAACGTACTGCTGCTCGGTCAGCCAGTTGGCCGCACCGTCAATCAATACATCCAAACTCCAGCACGCCCCCAGCAGGCTGAGAAGCAGGCTGCCGATGATCGTCTTCTTGCCGTCCAGCCACGTCAGCATGCGTCGCCTCCTTGCGATCCAGGTAGTAGGTGCCGCCCAGATGAACGTGCAGTGTGCAGCCCGCGATCAGCAGACTGCACACTGCCGGGAGAGAGAGCGTCCAGAATCGCCGTGTCACGGCCCACCCTCGTTGGCCGGCTGCGTGGCCGGGGCCTCGAGGTCCGGGCCCTGATCACCCTGCGTGGCCGCCGCGACGTTGGCCGACACGCCGATCGTCTCGACCGTGCCGTCCCAGACGAAGCCGGTGCCCACGACGCCGTAGCCCCGGCTGCGGTAGCCCGGGTTGATCAGCGATCCCTGGCCCTGCAACTGGCCGGTCCGCTGGCTCAGCTCGGCGATTCCCTTCTCGATGGCCGGCGTGAGGATCTTCTCGAACACGTCGTTCTTGGCCCGCTCGATCGGCTCGGTGTTCGGGGCACAGCCGCCGAACGTCCCCAGGCCGAATAGCAAAGCCAGAATGGCCACCAGCGTCTCGATCAGCGACACCACACAGAATCCACGTCTCATGGGATCAACCTCCTTGTACCGGTACACGTCCATGCACGAACACGTCCTTCAGAACATCCACGCCCACCCGTACCGACACGGCGCTCCGGGCAAAGGGATCGAAGTCGCTCGGTCGGAATGCCCGCGTCCGCCTGGGATCGCGGTGGGTATTGGCGATCAGGGCCATCAGCGAGCTGGTCCGCTGCCAGGCATCCCGCATCCGGGCCTCGGCCATCGCGATCAGTTCGCGGAGGGTGAAAGGCCCGGGATTGACGCCGCAGATTCCGGCACATCGCCAGATGAGCTCATCGCCGTCGCGAGCGCCTGCTCGCCCAGCTGTTCCAGCACCCCGCTGTCGAGCCGCTGCTCGATCAGGTCCCTCGCTCGGTCCATCATCCGCCGCGTCGCCGTCAACACCCGCCCGAGGTTCGCCCGGTCCCTCGGGCTCGGGCAAAAAGCCACGAGTTCCTCCAGCAGGGCCGTGGTCGCGTGCTCGATGGCGTCGCCGGCCATCGCCCGGCCGAACTCCTCGTCGGTGATGTTGCGGGCGTCGGCCTCGGGCTTGCAGACGGCATAGACCACGTCGCACAGGAGCACGGGGTCGCGGATCAGCCGCTCGATCAACGTGCCCTCGACGATCTCCAGCAGGTTGACGTTCAGCAGGCCGCGAACCCGCTTGATGGCGTCCACGTTGATGGTCACCGTCCAGGTCCGCCCGGCGTTGTCGGCGAAGGTCTTCATCACGTGCCACCGATCCAGGTGGGCGCCGTCGCCGAATAGGCCACCTTGGCGGTGACCGACACGGTGATCGCCTCCTCCAAGGCCTCACTGCGGCTGAACGCGGTGATCATGAAGTCGGCCTGCAGGCCCTGGCCGGCCTCACCGTCGAGCACCTGCAATCCGATGATGTCATTGCTCAGGTAGGCGTTCTTGATGGCCGTGAAGCCGGCGTCGGCGGTGTCCCAGACCATCTCGAACTCGACGCTGGCCTCCTTGAGCGTCGCGGCCGTCGCCCGCCATCCGTTATTGGCCCGGGTGGTGACGTCGGCCTCGCCGGTCTCCATCGAGAGGGTCACATCCCGCACGTTGGTCAGCGCGGTCCATTCTCCCGCACCGCCCTGGCCGCCGGCCTTGAACAGCAGCTTGGCCTCCATGCCCAGTTTGAAAGACATCGCAGGTACCTCCTATCGGCGCTTCACCCGATACGTCACCGTGATGACGCTGGTGAACTGCCGAAACTGATCCAAATGTTCCACCGACAACAGCGGCTCATGCCGCGTCACCATCCACAGACAATCGGTCACGCCCTCCAGACGCGTCGTTCGCAGGTGATCACCGATCGCCTCGGCAAGCCCGACCAAGGCATCGAGCGTCGTCTGGTCCTGCGGATCGACCCTCTGCTGCACACCGATATCGATCGTGCAATCGCAAAACACGTCCAGCCGCGTGGCCGGCTCGACCGTCATCGACTTCGGCACCACGCTGACATGGAGCGTGTCCATCTCGGCCAGCTCGAACGTCGGCTGGTAGAGCCGTTCGGCCGTGAATGGCCGGGCGAACGACCGGCTGTTCAGGCTCACGACGACCATATCGGCGATGTCCGTGATGACCGACATCAGGCTTCCTCCCGCGCGATACAGGGCCGCGAGATGATCTTGTCATGCAGCGAGCGATGCAGCTTGAGCAGGTCGCAGGTCATGTTGGTCAACTCGCGGATCGCCTCGGTGTTGGCCGCGATGATCCGGTTGTTGGCCTCCAGGACCTCCAGCAGTTTGCGAATCAGCCAGATCACCACGCCTAGCAGGACGACGGAGAAGCCCAGGAAGCCGTACTGCACCACGGGCTGGATCATCCAGTTTTCCATCATGCGGCCTCCGTGCCCACGTGCTTGGTGTGAATCCGCAGCGTGCGGCGGTACGGATCGCTGTAGCGATACGGCGGCTCCGCCCCCGGCGCCATCACCTCGTACACGAACACCTGATCGCCATCGGTCTCCCGCACGCGATCGCCGGCCCTCGGTACCGTTTGCATACCCGCAAGCACCAGATCGGTGGTGAGCACCAGGTAGTCGCGGGATTCGGTTCGGTGGACGATGCCGTATTCGTCTGCCTGCTCGAACACCGTTCGACCGACCGTCGCGGACAGGGCTACCGCATCCGCGCCGCGGCGGTACTCCACGGAACGCGTCATGTGCCGCGTTCGCTGGTCATCGAGCCAAGCCGAGCCTTGTTCGAGCAGATCACTCATGTCACAGATCCGGGACCTCGGGGAAACCGGACATCAACCGCACCTGCACCTTCACCTCACCGGAACCCGCATAGGCCACCGCATGCCCGAGCCGCTTGTAGCCACCGTAGTCGCTGCTCGTGGCCACTCGCTTGGCGACGTGGTCCCAATAGAGCTGCTGGCCGGCGCCGATGACTTCGCCCGACGCCTTGGGAAACTCGAATACGCCGGTCACGGCGAGCGAGCCTCGCTGGTTGGCCTTGATCTCGACGCGGGCCACACCGACGAGATCGCCCACGACGACAACGTCGCCGGCGTTCACCTGTGTGCCGGGCACAAAGTCGATCGCATTGCCTTCGTGGATGTACGTGGCGCCCATCCCGTTGCCTCCCGACGTCAGGGCCGCAACAACGCCCGCACGGTCGCATCCGCGGCAGCCGCATCACGAACCGCCTTGCCGATCAGCTTGTTGCTGGTCGCTGTCGGCGTGGCGACCTTGTTCGTGTTGTCCCAGTACACCAGCGTGCCGGCGGTGATCGCCGTGGCGGCGACCTTCGGGAAGTCGAAGACCCCGTAGACCGCCAGGGCGCCCAGCACACCGGCCGCGATGTCCATCCGGGCCACGCCCACCAGATCGCCTTGCACGACCACGTCGCCCGCCGCGACATTCGCGCCGGGCGTGTAGTCGACCGCATCGCCTTCATGTCGAAAGATCGTTGCCGGCATCGTCGATACCTCCTAGGCTTACGCCTCGCCCTTGACCTTCACCGCCGCCCGGAAGTCCTGCATGGCCACGCCGAAGTCGAAGTACCCGCGCCACTGCATGCCCAGTGTGTTGAAGCTGGTCTCGCCACTCTCGATCGTCGGCGTCCGCTTGCCCCGGAGGTACGCGATCTCGATGGCCGCCACGTCCGCCGGATTGGCGAACAGGTACCAGGCCTTCGCGCTGCCGCCAGTGAGGTTGAGGGCGTTGAGGTACGGGCTGGCCACCGGCTTCCACTTGCCCGCGTGCGGGTTGTCCATCGGGCTGGGCTTGCCGGCCGTGGTCGTCTCGTTCACCCGGGTCTCGGTCATCAACTGCTGGGCCAGGACCTTCAGGGCCGTGGGCACCAGCAGCACGGCCGGGCTGAGCAGGATCGGCCGGCCGTCGATGTCCGTCTGGTCCAGGAACTTCTGCTCGGCCAGCGTCAGCGACCCGATTGACAGGTTCGTGTCCGCGCCCGAGAGGAAGTTCTTGTTGGTGGTGCTGAAGAAGTTGCCCGGATTGCTCAGGAGCAGTTCGTACACCGCCTCCTCGCGCTTCAGGGCCGACATGCGGCCGATGAGACGCGGGATCTGGAGGAACGCCCCGAGGTCGTCGTTGATCATCATCTGACGCGTCAGCGCGATCATCCGGCCGAACGTGTCGATGCGGTTCTTGTAGGATTCCTCGATCAGCGTGGTGTGCTTCAGTTCGCCGTCGGGGCCGACCTTCTCGAAGATCCCGTTGCCGGTCAACCGGTAGCGGGTGACCTCCTTGAAGTCGTTGACATCCGTCTCGGCGCAGAAGAAGCCGACGGTGCTCTCGACCGCCTGGTAGGCGGCCAGCATCGCCTTGTTGGCCACGTTGGAGAGGATGCCGGTCAGCGAGATGGTCGAGAACCCGCTGGCCGCCTGGATGAGCCGCTGGTCGGCCGCGAACGCCGCCCGGATCATCTCGTTGTCCACCCGGCCCGGGCGGACATGGTCGCCGGCAGCGCGGATGACCTCGTAGAGCAGCGTGTGCAAGCCCGCACCCCGCAAATCGCGGGACAATGCCGCGTTCATGGACCGCTCGTCGTACCAGCCAGCGACCTGCCGCTCGGGCAGACCCGCCGACAGGCACATGGCCGCCTCGATGGCGCCGGCGTTGAGACCGTCGCCGCCACGTCGGATGCCGGTGACCGCCGGGCGCTCGGCCCGCAGGACCTCCAGTTCGGTCTTCGTGGCGTCCCAGCCCTCGGTGATCGCTTTGGCCTCGATCTCGGCGTGTTTGCCGGCGCAGATTCGGCGGATATCGCCGATCCGCTGCGTCTCGGCGGCCGCCTCCGCGCGGAGCGTGGCCACGACGTTGCCGGGCGGATTGTCCGGCGGCTCGGGCGGGTCCGGCTCATCGGCCGGCTTCTGCTCGGCGTCGTACATGGCCTGCAGGCTGGCCTTCTGCGCGTCGCTCAGTTCGTCAAACACAAACCCCTTTGCCTCGACCCATTGTCGGAAGTCCATGATGGTCTCCTTCGTACCTGTACCGACGGCAGAAGCCGTCACCTGGGCGCTGGTGTTGTCGTCGGCGCCCAGCGCGACGAAGCTGATCTCGCCGAGCGTCGCCCTCCGGACGACATGGACCGGTCCCTCGAACTCACGCCCGTTGGCCGACACCGTGCGGCCCTTGGGCACGAACTCCACGCGCTCGGCCAAGGCTCCCAGCGACGCCTGCCACGGGAAGCCGTTGTGACTGCTCTCGATGATCTCCCGGGCGACCGCGCCGGCGCCCGAGATCACACCGGAGACGAGCAGGCTGTTGTCCTGGATGCTGATCGCGTCGGTGTGCCCGACGATCAGGCTGCGATTGTGGTCCTTGAGGATCGGCCGGCTCTTGGCGGTGACCCGCAGGCCGGCCAGGTCCACGACCACCGGGTGCGGCCAGCCGGCCAGGATCATCGGCCCGCCGGTGTAGGCGATCATGCCGAACCGCCGTAGCGGCGGACGATCCCCTTCGGCGGCGGCCTCGATCGTGGCCCACCCGCCGACGGGGGCACAGAGCTGCAGCAGGCGTGGGGGGTTACTCGTCGGCATCGTCGCCGGCCTCCTTGCCGATCGGAACGGTCTGCTCCACGACTAGATCGAGCTCCTTCATCAATGCGACCTCCTTGGCCCGCTGGCGGAGTTCGGTCTCCCAATCGCGTCCAATGCGGGCATACTCGGCCGCCAGTGTGGTCGTGTGGCTGGTCAGCCGCGTCGCCTGGGCGCTGGCCTCCTTGGCCGGATCGACATGCTCGTGGCCGTCCCAGAACCACTGGTGCGGCAGGTCGGTATCGCGCATGCGGGCGGCCTGCGGCAGGAGCCCTTCGACGAGAACGGCCTCACCGAGCCAAGCGGCAAAGATGCGGTCGAGAACGGTGGCTCCGAGGTGTTCCTGTTCGACGCGGATGCTCTTGAAGTAGGTCTGGTGGTCGAGGCGCCCTGAGGCGTAGTTGTAGCCCGAGGAATTGGCCGCCGCGACGTTGTACGGCATATTCAGGCAGCGGGCGATCTCGTTGAGGATCTCCCGCTTGAACTCGCCGTAGGTGGTGCTCGGTTGCTCGGCCTGGACCTGGGACATCTTCCAGCCGCCGGGCATCGTCAGCAGCGAGCGGGCCTCGAGTTCGATGGCGTCCATCGGCTCGACGCTCTCGGCCTCGCCGTTGGCCGGGGCGTCGGTGTAGAGGATGCCGGCGAAGTCGGCGGCGGTTTCCGCGGCGCCCAACACGGCCAACGTGTAGCGCCGCAGTTGAGCGAACAGCGGCAGCGCGGGCGTGATGTCGGGGATGCCCCGGCTCTGGCCCGGCCGATCGCCTCGGAAGTAGTGGATGACCGCCTCAGCGGGCACGCGCTGGTAGTCGAGCCCCATGCCGGCGCTCGCCCGGTCATCGCCCGGGTGGGCCTTGAGCACGTGGTACTCGATCGGATTGCCGAAGGGGTCGAAGACGATCCCGTCGATCGCGTGGTCGTCCAGGATGGACAGGTCGGGCGTGGTGACCTGGTCGGCCTCGATCAGCCGCAGGTCGAGCTTCACGGCCGAGGCCAGACGGGGGTTGCTGGCCAGAATGGCGAAGGCCTCACCATCGGTTGCCCTGGCCATCCGCATCGTGCGGAGCTTCTCGGCCAAGCCGACGGCCCTGGCCCAGCGGCTGAACTCGCGTTCGATTCGCTGATTGACCTCGGCGTTGTCGGCCAGCAGCTGCAGCCGCGGGCCGGTGCCGATGACGTCGTTGGCCAGCGTCAGGACGATGCCCTTGGCATAGGCGTTGTTGGCGACTTCGTAGCGGGCGCGATTGCGAAGGATCCGCCGCACATCGGGGCTGGCGGCCGCATCGGCGCTGAGGCCGTCGGCGTTCGCCCAGTGCCGGCGATTCTCGTCGTTGGTGACGGCGGCATCGTAGCGAGCCTGGATAAGCCGGCCGCCACGCACCACGGCGATGCCCGTGGGCGTCGTTTGCCTGCTCGTCTTGGGCCACAGCCACTTCAGCACGTCATGCGCTCCCAGGTGGAACGATCTTCGAGAACCGAACGCCGCGTCGGGGGTTCTGCACCGCTTCCTTGCTGGCCAGGTACCGATCCGCCTCGATCTGGTCGGCCAGGCTGTGCTGCTCGACGCTGCCGGCATCGCCCGAGGCCTTGGCCGGCCCGGCGGCGTTCTCGCGGATGGCGTTTGAGAGGGTCGGATCGGGCATCAGTTGTTTCCCGGATGGCCCAGCGTCCACATTCGGCGTCGGTGCCGGCGCTCCCGCTGGGCGTAGGTGTTCACCGCCCGGGCCGGGTTGCGGCCCTCCAGGTGGGCAACCCACGCCTCCTGCAGGGCGTCCTCCTTGTCCGGCGCCCTCACCAGGCGCAGTTCGAGCGCCAGCTTCCGGTCGTCCGTGATCGGAGGAAGAACACTGCTCATCCACCCTGTACCGACACGAGCTGGGCGCTCCAGGGCACTTAGTCGGGGGTTGACATGCAGATTGTTACAGATCTGTACTGCCTCCGGCCGTCTCGCGGGTGGCAACGCGCCGGCCGCAATGCCGACACCGCCGAATTCGAAGGATGAAGCCGTGCCGCTGACGCGTGTAGACCACCGGCAGATGCGAGCAGCCGCACTTCGGGCAACGAAGCCCGCGAGGCTCATTGGGCTTACTGTCTCCAGCCGGCTTCATCGCTTGGTCCTCCGCAGCTCGGACAGCCGGATACGCTCGCGCGGCACCGGTCGTGTGTCCGTCCCGAACAGCACGGCGCCCTGTATGGACGCCGCGACCGCACAGCCGACAAGGCAATCGAGCCAGTGGTTGTCCAGGCCCTCGACGCGAAGCTTCCATTCATCCACCGTGCGACCACGACCCTCGGTCTTCACGCGGTACTCCGCGGTCAGGTGCTCGGCCAGCAGGACGTGCTGCTCGGGCTTGCGGCCGAACAGCGACATCGCGCCCGGGTCGCCCATGGGCACGGCCAGCCGGGCGTGGATGAACGACTTCCACCAGTTCGTGTCGTACACGACGTGCCGCACGGCCCGCTTGCCGGTCACCACCGGGATGCGCCAGTTCAGGCCGACGCGATCGCCGCGCTTCCGCTTGTACTCGCTGAACGGGATGCTCGATGCGCCCACGTACCGCCCGTGGCTGGGCAACAGGACGCCGGCATACTTGCTCTGGCGGCAGAACTGGTAGACCACATCGGACGAGTTGCCCCAGTTGGCGTCGATCAGGCAGCGGTCGACCCGCACCATCGCGCCGTCGTCCCGGCGCCACTCGCGACCGAGCGTCGCCTCGGTCAGCCGTTCCAGGCCGGCGTAGATGGCTCCCTCCAGCCCTGCCCGAGGTGAGACGCTGCCCAGCGTCCGCTGGATGTCGCGGAGCGTGAAGTAACCGGCCCGCTGGTCGGGCTCCGTGCCGTAGTCGATGACATAACCCGAGAAGCTGTCCTCCCACGCGGCCACCAGCCAGAACAACGCCTTAGCCTGCACATCGATAAACATCGTGAGGTGCGTGCAGCCCAGCGGGACCTCGCCTCGCTTGTAGCCGTTGACCTTGGCGGCGATCTGGTCGGCGGTCAGCAGGTCATCATCCGGCAGGTCCTCGGGCAGCGGCTCGTTTTGGTACTCGGCGAAGAACGCCGCCTCGCCCCGGTCGAGCTTCAGGTCCATCGCATGCTGGATAGCCGAGATTTCATCCGGGTGGTGCCGCTCGGGCCAAGCAACGACGGCGCCTTCATCCATCTGGGCCCGATGCGTGCGATAGAACTCCGTCGCCTCGCCCATGCCGCGATCGGCCCGCATCCCCTCGCGCCAGATCTCGGTGTACCGTGCCCACAGGGCCTCGTTCGTCGGCCAGGCGTAGACCATCTTCGTCCGTTCGCCTTGCCACTGCGGGTGCTTCTCGCGGTCGAGGATGCGATCGGCCATGTCGTCCGGACGCACGACAGTCAGCGTCATCAGCCCGGCGATCTTCTTACCGGGACCGGCCAGGCCGAGGATGGCGCCGGCCAGGATGCGTTCGCGCGTGGCGCACTGACTCGGGCTACGTGCCGATTCATCCGTCTGCGGGTCGTCGATCAGCACGAGCGACGGCCGGACACTCGATCCGTCCGCCCGCTTGTGCTTCATGCCGCGAATCCGACCGGTGATCCCTGCCACGCGGATGATGGCCCCGGACGCCGCGCTGCCGGGGATCGTGGGCAGCACGATCTCGCGGGCGGTCCAGCCGATGTGCGTCTGCTTGCCCTGGTAGAGCTGGCCGGCCGACCGCTGGTGGATGCCTTCGAGCCTGTGGATCGGGAAGACGACCTCGGGGAAGTCGGCGAGCAGTCGCTCGTTGTTCTCCAACTCGGCCTTGATCGAGTCGAGCATGTTGGCGGCGTGCTCCTCATCGGCGCCGATGAGGGCGACGAACTCGCGATGGCCGTAGACCATCGCCCACAGGCAGGCCGTCTCGCACAGGCTGGTCTTGCCCGATCCCCGGGGCATGGCCATCGCGAAAAGGCCGCCGGCAAGAACCGCCAGTTCGATCTTGGCGATGACCTTCAGGTGATCCGGGGACCACGGCAGGTGAAACGTTTGCGGGAAGTACTGCTCGCAGAAGAACCGGAAGTCCCTCGCGGCCTTGGCCTTTCGCGGGGGATCGGCCACGGGCGGCAGCTCGCCGATGTCGCGGCCGGCGAGCGACAGCGCGAGGTTGCGTTGCCGCGCCCGTTCCTTCAGGGCCTCGTAGCCGGTGGGACCATCGGGCTCCGGCCGCGGCGCGTGGCGCTCCTGGACGAGCCAGGCGACGTAGCGGATCAGATCGATGGTCCGGCCGTCGCCGATGCGAAGCCCCGCGCGGCTGCGGTGGCGCAGCAGCTGCCGTTCGCTGATCACCTCGCCCCAGGAGTTCAGCAGTTGGACCAGTTGCGCCGGTTTCAGATGCCTCGGGTCAATCGCCACCGGCGGACATCTCCTTCACGAGCCATGCGGCATAGCGCACGAGGTTGATCGTCCCGTCCGCGTTCGTGGGCATCCCGGCCTCGATGTCGGCCTCGATCTGTTCCGGTGTCACCGAACGGCCACCTGCGGCCGACAAAAGGCGGGCGGCGTCCGCCACGGCGATCGCGGTCGGGTTCATGCGCGCGGGCTCGCCCATTCACGCCGCC
This sequence comes from Phycisphaerae bacterium, assembly GCA_035384605.1. Taxonomy (NCBI): domain Bacteria; kingdom Pseudomonadati; phylum Planctomycetota; class Phycisphaerae; species Phycisphaerae bacterium. The sequence continues at coordinate 124,431 of DAOOIV010000002.1, read as the reverse complement.
TCCTGCCGACATGAAGTTCGGTCACACCGCATGTCGGTACCGGTGAGTACGGTGCAGCCGAATCTTCGAGAAATCGCAGATTCTCCGGGGAATTGCCTTCCCTTTCGCGAAACATGAGGTAAGTCATGCACAACGAAAGGAGACGAACGATGACGACGAACGCCAACAACAAGACTGCCGCCGAGACGTATGCCACGCGACGCCACGAGGTCGCTCGGCTGATGGATGTCCTGGAGATGGAACTGAAGAAGTACGACGACCAGGCCGCCGCCAAGCCGAAGGACTGGGGCTTTGCGGGCACGATGGCGCACGTCCGTGAATGCCTGATCGACCTGGTCGAGGGGCTCTCGGGGATCGAGCGCAGCGAGATCGAGAGGTTTCTGAGCGAGTGATCGCAGAAAGGAAACGACCATGACCACGAAAGACATGAGCGATTTGCTGGAAGGCCTGTTCAACGAGATCGCCGGCTGTGAGGACGACGACGAGATGACGCCGGCCGAGTTGGACCCGGACGGGACGCTGTACGAATGCCAGGCCTCGTCCTTCCGGGACTGCGGGCTGCTGACGTCCAACGACGGCGTGGTCCTGACGCTTCGCGACGGGACCGAGTTCCAGATCACGATCGTGCGATCGCGGTAGGGGATTGGAACGCCAGGGGCCCGGCCAGCCCGAACACGGCCAGAGGAGACAATGCCATGAAGAAGGACCAGATTCAGATCGGCGGCCTGTACACGGCCAAGGTGAGCGATAAGGTTGTCACGGTGCGGATCGACAGCGTCAACAGCCACGGCGGCTGGAACGCGACGAACACCGCCACGGGCAAACGCATCCGCGTCAAGAGCGCCCAGCGCCTGCGGGCCGAGGCCAAGGGCGGCAAGAAGAAGGCCGCCGAGGCGCCCAAGCCCGACGTAACGCCCACCGTCGAGATCGTCACCGGCCAGCCGGTGCCGGAGCCCGCCAAGCGCGAGAAGAAGACCCGCAAGACGGCCGCCGACAAGCCCAAGCGGGTCAGCGCCCTGGACGCCGCCGCCGAGGTGCTCAAGGCGGAAGGCAAGCCGATGCGGGCCAAGGACCTGATCGACGCGATGGTCGCCCAGGGCCTGTGGTCCAGCCCCAACGGCAAGACGCCCGAGGCCACACTGTACGCCGCCATGATCCGAGAGATCCGCAAGGCGGTCGAGACGGGCACCGTCTCCCGGTTCCGCAAGATCGATCGCGGCCAGTTCGAGTACAACGAGCATTACGCCTGATCGGTTACACATGACGCCTTCTCCTCCGACGCCTCGGCCTCGACCGGGGCGTTGCTTCGGCCTGAAATCCTCTCCGCCTTGCGTCCCGTAAACTTCTCCCACCTGACAACGATGACATCGCAGTACAGCGGATCGAGTTCCATCAAGTACGCGCGCCGGCCCGTCTGCTCAGCAGCGATCAGCGTGCTGCCCGAGCCGCCGAACAGATCCAGTACGTTCTCGCCAGCCCGCGATGAGTACTGCATGGCCCGCACCGCCAGCTCGACGGGCTTCTCCGTCAAATGGATCATGCTCTGCGGGTTGACCTTCTTGACCGACCAGACGTCCACGGCGTTGTTCGGACCGAGGAAGACATGGGCCGCGCCTTCCCGCCAGCCGTAGAAACACCACTCGTGGTTGCCCATGAAGTCCTTGCGGGTCAGGACCGGATGCTCCTTCACCCAGATGATCGCCTGCGAGAAGTAGAGCTCGCAGCGCTTGAGCACCGGCGGGTAGTTCGCGCAATTGGCATAGCCGCTCCAGATGTAGAAGGCCCGCCCGGGCTCGAGCACCCGGGCCATGTTCCCGAACCACGCATCCAGCAGCCGATCGAACTCCTCGTCGCTGACGAAGTCATTGGCCAGCGGACGATCCTTGGGCCGCAGCTTGTGGTGCGTGGGTCTGGCGATCTCAGGACGCCGCGCCAGATCAAAACCCTGATGGTGCGTGACGCCTGCTTCGCCGAACGACGACAGGCCAGCCGCGATCGCGTTGTTGCTCCGGGGCTCCACCTTCACGTTGTACGGCGGATCGGTATTGACCAGATGAATCCTCTGTCCATCCAACAGATGGTCCACATCCTCGGGCCGCGACGAGTCGCCGCACATCAGACGGTGGTTGCCCAACAGCCAGATGTCACCTGACTGTGTGGTCGCCTCGTCTGGTGGCTCGGGTACCTCGTCGGGATCGGTCAGCCCCTGTTGGACGCCCGGGTCGAGCAGCTTGGCCAGGTCGTCGGCGTCGAATCCGAGCAACGACCAGTCGATGCCAGCGCCCTGGAGCTCGGCCAACTCGATCGGCAGCAACTCCATGTTCCACTCGGCCAACTCGGCCGTCTTGTTGTCCGCGATCCTGTACGCCCGGATCTGTTCGGGCGTCAGGTCGCGGGCGACGTGAACGGGCACCTCGGCGAGCCCGAGCTTCTGCGCCGCCTTCCATCGCGTGTGCCCGCAGACAATCACGCCGTCGGTATCCACCACGATCGGTTGGCGGAACCCGAAGCGGCGGATGGACTCGGCGACGGCATCGACCGCCGCGTCGTTGATCCGGGGGTTCTTCTCGTACGGCTTGATGTCGGCCAACGGCCGAAGGGTGATTTCCATCGATGACCTCCGTGTCACGAAGATGCCGCGATGATCAACAACGTCGAAGCCGTCGGCAGGACGTCCGCCTGGATGTCCACATACCCGATGTTCTTGAGGTCCCCGATCTCGAAGATCAGCGGCTGTGCCTTGCCCGCCGTCGGATTGGCGACCGCGCCGGACGCGGACATGTAGAAGTGCGTGTTGTAGTCCGGCGATGGCGTCCAGTTGTGGGCCGGGAACCAGGTTTCCGCGACGCCGGTGATGGGGTTCTTGGCGATCGGGCTGTGGTAGTCGAAGGCGAGCTGGCCGTCGGCCATGATCCAGCCGTGCGGCTTGGCGATGCTGCCTTGGTTGCCGGGCACGACCGGGGTGTTCACATCGCCGAACAACGGCCAGCCGGCGATCTGGATGTCGGCCGTGGCATCCGCCGTGATGCCCTTGATCCAGAACCACAGCAGCATCCGTTGGACATCTCGCACATCGAGCAGTCGCTGGACCGTCGCGAGCCGATCGTAGGTCAGATCAGCGGGGTTCCACGTCATGCCCTGGCTCGCCCTCGGGATGGACTTCCACATCTCCGGGGCCCGCAGCGTTCGAATGAGTTCGACCTTGGCCATCGCAATGCCTCCTTGGCTTTCACCGCCGACCGGCGCTGTGCCGCCGGCGCGGTCATCCGTGACCTATCCGTTCACCTCGGGGCCGCCCGGCGTCGCCAACGTGGCGACGGGGCGCCCCAGGGGTACCGACCGTACGCCCGGGCGACGACGATCGCCCAGAGTGGCCCCCAACGCGTCCCGTGGCCGCCCTGGGTGCCGCCCGGCGGCGGTCGGACCGGCAAAACAAATTCGGTTGGGGTTGGGAGCTGTTCCCGGCGGCCAAACCCGCCCCGTTTTCGCGGAAGTACCTATGCATTCGTTTCACGCGTTGCACCGCCTTGGCTTCTTGACGCGTCGCCGAGCGGAATCCACCTATTCATCCCTGGTCCTCCATCCGCGGCGCTGGCGACCAGCGCATGGGGTCCTGATATCGCCACGCGTGAACAATCCCGTATGTGAACTCCTCGATGTCGTCAGCCGTCGCGCCGCTGCGAAGCCCCTCGATCGCTACGGCCAGACCCTGCTGAAACCCTCGGCGGTAGGCTTGCTCGACTTCCGCGGGCAGCCGGTTCCATTCGTCCGCCATCACGGGCAGGCTGTCCTCGAACCCATTGCGGGGCTTGGGTCTATGCTTTGCCATCTGGATTCCTCTCGGTAACGAGATCAGGCTCATCGTGTGCGCGCGCACGCGCGCGCCCATACATGCCCGGGATGTGCTCATAAGGGTTCATCAGTTTCGCTGGAGCGCTTCGCCGAAGCGCGCGCGCTCCAGCGACCCCAGGGGGCGTCGCTCGAGCGCACGCCCCTGGGGGGTGTGGGGGGTGTGCGCGCGCACGAGCGAAGTCGGCTTCGACGGGTTCGGAAGTTCGTCGGAGCGCTTCGGCGAAGCGCTCCAGCGATGCGCGCACGAGCGAACGGGGAGCCGGTTTCACGAACGGACCTCCTGTTCTGTGGACGGCGGGACGGTCGCATAAAGCACCTGATGCGCCTTGCCCACCCGCCGGCGGTGGATCAACCCACGGACCTCGGCGATGTCCAGCAGGTCCGCGATCCGCCTCCAGGACAGCCCGGGGACATCCGCCGCCCGCGCGCGGATCTCCGCCTTGGTCGCCGGCTGGTCCGACAGGAACGTCTCGACGAACCGTTCGACGTTCCATGCCGGGGGCTCCGAGGATTCCTTCGCATCTGCCTTCGCCCGCTTCGGCTTCTCGCTCTTGAGCCTCGCGGGATCGAGGTCGGGGGCGGGCCTCCACAGCGGGAACGACCACCGCAAGACTCTGGGCTCGACCGGCGGCCACGACCGGACGGCGGCCTCCAGCACGACCGCCCCGGGCTCTTCGTGCGGCCGGAGCACGAGGTGGGCGTCCGCCGCCCGGCTCTGGCTGCCGGCGCCGGCCCCGACGTCGGTGACGGCCTTGGCCGACTGGTTGCCCTTGGTCGCGTGGTGGATCAGCACGAACGCGCAGCCCAGCCGATCGGCCAGGGCGTCAAGGTGGTTGTAGATGTTGGCCATCGTGCCGTTGTCGTTCTCGTCCATGTCGCGCGGCATGAAGCGATAGAAGGCGTCGAGCACGACCAAGGCGAAGCGGCCGGGGGCGACCGACTCGAAGTACGGGCCCAGCGAGAAGATGTCGCGGAGCTGGCCGCGCAGGCTTTGCACGCTCATCGTCTCGGCGATCTCGTTCATCCCGATCCGCAGGCACTCGGCGACCTGCGGGATGCGGTGGGCGAGCGTCTCGGGGTGCAGCTCGTTGTCGAGGATCAGCACGTCGCCCCGGACCGTTTCGAACGTGTCGAGCCAAAGGCGCCCCGTGGCGATCGCCATCGCCAGCGCCAGAACCAGCCAGCTCTTCCCGGTCTTGGGCGGCGCGATGACATTCATCGTCTCGCCACGGCGCAGCAGGCCCTGGAGGACCGGGGCACGCAACATCCGGTACGCGGCCATCAGTTCCCGCACGGTCAGCGGCTGGTTCCTGACCGGCACGTCGCGATCCTGGTCCCAGTGGTTCTCGACCAGCGCGACGGCGACGCCGTCCGGCTCGTAGCGGGCGATGCTCGCCGCGATCCGCTCGACCTCACGTGCCGGCAGCGGGGGCGCGCAGCGATCGGCATTGGCCTGCCGCAGGGCGGCGCCGATCTCGGCCTGCGACATGCCCACGCGGCGCATCGCGCCGGCCAGCCGGGCCAGCGTGGCATTGCGATGGCCCCGGGGGATCGCATTCGCCGGTGTATCGGGTTGAACCGTGCCGTTGGCCGCGGTCAGGGCGTCGAGCTGCCCGGTCAGCCAGGCCGGCGGCTCGGGCAGCCGGGCCGGCGAGACGGTCAGTTCGTGGCCGTCGCGCCAGCAATACGACCCGCCTCCCACGGTAGACGGCGGTACCAGCACGTAGCCGCCGTGGGCGCGCGAGTCGACGTGCGGGGCGAGCCGGCCGGCCGTGTTCCGCCACGAACGGCCCTCGGGCTGCCGGAAGAAGTAGTGCCGTCCGCCCCGTGGCGTCAGCGACTGCGGGGCGATCTCGAGGTCAGCCCGTTGGGCCGGCTCATCGGCGAGCCAGGGGTTGTCCCGCCCGTCCACGTCGATCGCGAGCAGGTCGTCAGTGCGGATGGCGACGTTTGCATCAGGGTGGCGCATCCACCAGCCCGTGATCCGTTCGGCATCGGTGGTGGCTTCCAGCAGGCCATGCGCGGGAAGCGGCGTCTTGCCGCCGGGAACGCAGGGGAACACCGGATAACCCAATTCGGCGTACCATAGCGCCGCATGGAGCATCGCGCTGTCGCAATCCATTGCCGGCACACTCCTCAGAACGGAATCGAGTCCTCATCGCCCAGGGGGGCGTACTCCGGCAGGCCCTCCTCCGATTCGAGCCTTGGCGGCTTGTCGCCCAGCCTGTGGCTGACGACGCGGTCGTACTTCTCGCCGGACTTGTGCTCGACGGTGACGGCCAGCGTCCTGGCCAGGGCGCCGGCGTGGGCCAGCTCGACGGCCTCGGCGGCGTCATTCGGTACCGACTCGACGGAGCGGGCCCGCCACCAGGATTCCGCCTTCTGGCGGGCGTAGCCGGTGTGCTCGAAGCAGACCCATTCCGATACGTACTGGTTGAAGCCGATGCGGTAGTCGACGCGCATCGTGCGTGGCGCATCCGGCGGTGCATCCCGTTTGGTGTGAACGGCGTAGAAGACGCTCGCGACTTCATGCTCGGTGCGGCTCGCCGGGTCGGACAGGATGCTCTCGCTGCTGGCCTCCGCATCGTGCTTGGCCCGCTCCGGCGGTGGGAACTCGTACCCGCACTGCGGGCACATGCCGTAGCCGGCCGCGATCACCTCGTGGCACTGCGGACACTCCTTGGCCGGCGTGTGGCCCTGGCCCTCCCGGGGCGCCTCGATGCGGATCTGATCGACCGGCCCGTGGCGCAGAACGTTGCCGCCGAAGTCCAGCACGAGGCAGTCGGTCTTGCCTTCGTGCAGGCGGAATCCTCGCCCTATGCACTGATAGTAGAGTCCCGGCGAGAGCGTCGGGCGGACCAGGGCGATGCAGTCGATGTTCGGGGCGTCGAAGCCGGTCGTCAGCACGTTGACGTTGCATAGGTATTTGAGGCTTCCGTCGCGGAACCGCCGCAACGTCTGGGCCCGTTCAAACGGCAGCGTCTCGCCGCAGACGAACCCGCATTCGGCGCCGTGGCGTTCCCGCAGGACGCGCACGATATGCTCGCCGTGCCGGACGCCCGAGGCGAAGATCAGCACGGACTTTCGGTCAGCCGCGTGCTCCACGATCTCGCGACAGGCCGAACGAACGAGGGCGTCATCGTCCATGAGGTCCTCGACCTCGTTGGCGATGAACTCGCCGCCGCGAACATGAAGTTGGTCGTAATCGGGCCGCTGCGAGCCCGACTTGGTTCGCAGGGGGCAGAGGTAGCCCTGCACGATCAGCTCGCGAACGCCGATCTCGTAGCAGATGGCGTTGAGGATGTTCTCGGGCGCGCAGATCATGCCCGACTTCATGCGGAATGGGGTCGCCGTTAGCCCGATCACCCGCATCTGCGGGTTGATGACCTTCGCGTCGGCCAGGAACTGCCGGTACATCCCCTCGCCGTCGGGCGGAATGAGATGGGCTTCATCGACGATCGCCAGGTCCACCGGCCCGATGTCGCAGGCCCGCTGGTAGACCGACTGGATGCCGGCGATCGTCACGGCGTAGCCGAGGTCCCGACGTTTCAGGCCGGCGGAGTAGATCCCGAACGGCAGGTCCGGCGCCATCGTGCGAAGCTTCTCGGCGATCTGCTCGAGCAGCTCCTTGACGTGGGCCAGGATCAGCACCCGACCGTCCCACATCTGGACGGCGTCGCGGCAGATCGTCGCCATCACCGCGGTTTTCCCCCCGCCCGTGGGGATCACGACGCACGGGTTGTCGTCGCGGCCGCGAAGGTGGGTGTAGACGGCCTCCACGGCCTCACGCTGGTACGCTCGCAGTTCCATTTGCATCGATCTCCGTGATCTCGACGATCGTCTTGCCGTCGGGGACAACCGCGCCGCGCTTGATCACCAGCTCGTCGATCTGGCTGTCGTCGTGGAAGGCCTCGCCTTGCTGAAGGGCGTCGAGCAGGGCCTTCTGCACGTTGTCCAGGTCGCGTCGGCGTGCATCGGGCGGGAACACCGTCACCCGCATGACAAGCCGCCCGCCCAGGGGTTGCGCCCGCTGCGCCGCGAGGAGCGCTACCACCTCCTTGCGGTAGCGCCGGCCCTCGCGGCTGATCAGCGTGCGCCAGCCCACTCGCCGCCAGTAGTGGTTGACCGACGGCGGATACGGCAGCTCGTAGGTGCGGGTCACTTCTGCCACGGCGCCTTCCCGTTGTTGCCGGCCGGCGCCGCCGGACGCGTCCCGTTCCCGTCCTTCTTGGCGTAGCCCTTGATCACGTTGGTGATCTCGTCAGTATCCGAACGCTTCTTATGGGCGACGGTGATGATCAGCGGGAGGTCGTGCAGCTCGACGCTGTCACGGGGCGCCATGACGCCCACCGCGCGGCAGATGGCCGACAGCTCCGCCCGGGCGTACTTGACCGTCTCGGCCTTCGGGTTGTCGAGGTTCAGGCGGGTCCACACCAGCCGGCCCTTGAACTCGCCCTCGAGAATCTGGAACGTCAGCTCCAGATAGTTGCCGGCACCCGACTTCGTCGGCTTCATCTGCGATCCGCTGATGATCGCCAGGTACTTGCCGGCGGGAATCGGATCGAATCCGACCGACGGGTCCACTTCTCGCGCATCAAAACCATTCAGGTTTGCCATTGCTTACGCTCCTTGCTCTGCAGGTTGTTCCGACATAGCCAACGGGTTCTCGCCGCGAACGAACGCGGCGTAGATGCGATAGTCCAGGGGGATCTCGTCCGGCAGGCTCAGCCGGTTCTTGGCGACATGGGCAGGGCGCTCGGTCGTGCGGATGATTCGCTCGCCCGTGCCGATGCCCTTGTGCCTGTCCTGGCCGAACTGCTCGCCGACCTTGCGGGTGTGAACGCGATACGTGGCGAACAGCACCTCGTCGCACCACTCCTGCACGAGGGCCGAGGCCAGCTTGTGCAGGCGGGGCACATAGCGGTCATAGGCGTCGGTCTCGGGGTTCTCGAATCGCTCGATCTTGGCGTGGGCGATCAGAATGGCCTGCATGCCCCGATCGGTCCGCAGGGCGTTGAGGCCTTCGAGCACCTCGCGCCACTGCGTCAGCGCGAACGTGTAGCCCTTCTGGTAGCCGATGTCCTCGATGCTCTCGACACCCCGGGCCCGGCAGACCTCGGCCCAGATCAGGCGTTCGAGCCAGTCGAGGCTGTCGAGCACGACCGTGCCGAATTCGTGCGGCGCGGTGTAGAGCTCGGCCAGGGCGCTCAGCACGTCGCCGTACTTCGCCGCCAGCGGAAACCGCTCGCAGTCGATGCCGCCGAGCCCGTCCTCCGTCTGGATGAAGACGGGGCGATCGGCCATCGAGCCGAACGTGGATTTGCCGATGCCCTGTGTGCCGTACACCAGCACGCGCCGGGGCATCTCGGCCTTGCCTCGTTGGATCTGATTCATAAGGCTCATGGTTCCTCCTTGTCTGTTCGTGACCGTGAATCCGGACTCGGGGCCGGTACAGGTCGTCCCGACTGCGGTGGGCTTCCGGCGAAAGGCCTCCGCAGCCACACCATCCGGCCCCGGGTCGGGGCTCACAGCCGGTCGATCGTTCGCAACGCCTCGTAGCGCGTCGGCCAGATGCCGGTTGCCCGGCACCGGGACAGCTGTTGAAGGTCGCTTTCGTTCTGCTCTTGGGCGGCATCGAGCACGGCGGGGCTGATGCGCCACACGCCGCAGCGATAGGGTTCGCGCTTCTCGACGGCGATCAGGTGGACGGGCAGGATGCGGCCGCTGACCCGCGCGACCAGCGCCCGGTAGAACGCCAACTGGTGCATGTAGCCGAACGCCGATGCCGAGAGCTCGAAGCTGTCGATGGTGTCGGCGGTCTTGAGGTCCACGATCCCCTGATCGCGATCGGCGCTGATCCAATCGATCCGCGCCTGGCACGCGTGGCCCTCGTACTCGCAGCGAACCACACCCTCGGCCGAGCCGTCGGCCAGCAGCTCACGGGCAAGTTCATGCCCCTTGACCGCCGCCGCCATCTGTTCCACGAGGGCGGCCTGGTCGTCGCTGAGTACGGCCTTGCTCTGCTGCGCCGCCCACTCGGCAAAGGCCTTCGTGTTCGACCCGAACGGCTGGCCGGTCTTCGGATTGATCGGGCCTCCGACGGCGAACTCGCGGGCGTAGCGTTCGCGCCCTTCGAGGATCAGCGTGTGGGCCGCACGCCCGATCAGATAGAACGTGCTGTCGTGATCGGGGATCAGGCCGAGCTGCTTCTTGCGGTACAGCAGCGGGCAGCGTCGGAAGTCGGCCAGGGCGTGGGCGCTCAGGTAGTCCTTGGCCTTCGCGTGGTATACCTCTGCGGGCTCGCGGATCAGGAAACGAAGGTCGATGCCGTTCTTGGGGGTCATGATCTCCTCGGGGTAGATGTCCCTCTGGCTTGTCCCTTGGCCGATCCGCACGAGCGGAAGGCATTTGTTGGTTCTCACAGGCCGGCCTCCTCGAGTTCGCGCTCGGCTTCCGCGATCTCGCGGCGACGCTGTTCCTCAAACGCGGATGGTGACCGCAGGCGCCGTCGTCGCGGCCCCGCCGCGGCGGCGTGCGAGGCGGCCTCGCACAAGTCGAAGTAGCGGGCGTCCGCGTCCGCCAGTGCCCGGCCGAACTCCTCGAGCCACCGGGCGGTGGTGAAGATCTTGCCGCCGATCCGCATGTGCTGGAGGCGAACGCGATCGCCGTTCCGCGACCGTACGCCGCGCCGGCACCAGCGCCAGATGCAATTCGCCGACGGTCGGCCCGGCGCGATATTGGCCGCCTCCGTCAGGGTGATGTGTGCGTCTGTGATCGTTTGCCCGTGCATCGAAACCTCCACGGCCTTGCCGGCCATGCATCCTCTGCACGGGTTCTTACAACACGATTTCGCGCGGTAACTCGGTAACTCCAGTTACCGCGCTACAAGCGGCTGGCGAGATGCGTAACAGCCCATGTGACAAGCGGTTACGAATTCGCAGAAAAATGTGGAACGAGGCCGGGCTGCCGAGTTTGGTAACTCGACAGCCCGGCGCAAAGCTTCGCGCTGGCGTGACGACGGGCGTCAGCCGATCTTCCGCATGATCTCAACCACCTTGGCGTGGTCGCGTTCGGCGTAGACGGCGTCGGTGATCTGCGCACTGGCGTGGCCCAAGGCCAGTTGGGCGGCCTCCAGGCCGAACTCGCGTCGGAGCAGCGTCGCCGCGTTATGACGGAGTTGGTGGGGATGCCAGCGGTGCGCCCGTTGCCACTCCAAAAGCTGCTCCTTGAGCTCGGGCTTCTTCTTGAGTCGCTCACGCCAGGCCTTCTTGGTCTCCTTCTTCTCGCGGCCGAAGGGCAACGGCGGCGGGTATGCCCGGTCACACGCGTAGCGAATCGCCTGGGCATACGTGTTCGTTGTGTAGCGGTCGCCAGGCGAGCAGGCTGGCTCATCGCGGCGATTTGTGCCGGGACGATTGCCGCAAGAAAGCGGCGTCGTTCGCGCGGCGTGCAGCGCCTCACGACGTTCGGCCTCCGCGTCCGCCGGGCTGAACAGGAATGCGGTGGTCGGGCGGTTGCCCAGGAATGGTCGGATGACCGCTTGGGCGCGGGGGCCGAAGTAGATGATGCGATCGTGCTCGCGATGGACGTTCTTGTGTCTTTCCGGGCGGTAGGTCCAGATGCCCGCCTTCTCGTCGATCTCCAGGTCGCAGGCTCGCAGTTCGAGCAACTCCCCGGGGCGTGCCCCGGTAAGGAGCTGGAGATCGACCAGGGCCCTGACCGGGCGGCTGAGCAGCGGCAGCGTAGCATCAAGCAGCGGTTGCGATACCGGCCCCACCTTACGGCCTTCGCGGGCGGTGGTACGGCCGCGTTTGAGCGGCTCGAGCGTGCAGAGCGCCTGATAGACCGACGCGGGCACCATCTCGCGGGCCACGGCCCACTTGAACATGTGGCGAATGCGCTGGACCTGGGAGTTGATGAACTTGCGTGCCCAGGCTCGACGCGGTGGAACGGCCCCCTCGTCGCCGCGAATCATCTCCTCGCGAAGGAGACGCAGCTTCTTGGGGCCGAACTCGGCCGCGAGTGTCTGGCCGTAGTACTGGCGCATCAATCGCAGTGCGCAGATCAAAGCCTGCGTGTGCTTGGGCCGGTAGTACTCCTCGGCCCATCGCCAGTAATCGCGGACCAGTTCCGTGATCGTCACGCTCGTGGTGGTCGCGGAGCAGGCTCCCGCAGAGTCATTGGCAGGCAATCGGCGGCCAGCGGCCTCCCATTGGGCGATGATGCGGTGATACGCCTCACGGCTCTCAGGCGTGCCATGCTCGCCGAGCCAGTAGTCGCGGCGTCGCCGCGTTGCGGCATCCGTGAGAGTGACCAGTGCCTGGCTGTAGCCTTTGCGCTTACGGTAGGAAGGAACCTTCGTCGGCATGTATCGGCCTCCGAAACGCTTGCGCGGTGTAAAACCGCGCGGTTTTGCGTCTCAAGCCGCACTGCCGACCGTCGGCAGGTCCTCGTAACGTTCGAGGGCTGGCGTATTTACGTTCACAGCGGGCGATGGGATTCGAACCCACGACGTCCAGCTTGGGAAGCTGGCATTCTACCACTGAATTACGCCCGCAGGACTGTTTCCTGAACGGTAAAGGGCTCACGCGCCGAAGTCAAGACCCCCGTGATAGTATGGCAACGTTCCTGCGCAGCGGGGTCTGGAACCTCCCGGCCAGATGACTGCGGCTTGCGGCGCGTGTTTCAAGACCGCAGTGCGTTTGGGTTGCAGCCCATGACGAGGCGGTCTGCCTCGGCGCTGGGGGTTTGGGACGAGAGTATCGGTTTGGGGAGCGAGGGGCGTAGGAGGGGGTTGGACGCCGTAACTGAAATACGTGTCCAGAGCGAGCATCTGCTATGCGGGAAGGGCGTGATGGTTGGGTTAGTCTCTTCCGTCGGGACTGGTGCGCATTTTGCGTGCATCTTGCTGGCTGCAAGGCGTAACCCGCCTGCAAACAAGGGCTTGTGGTCGTAAACGGACTGCCCTTCTTGGTTGCGGCCGAAGGCCGCCTTGGGTTGGGGATCGGAAGAACGATAATCGGCGACGAGGGCGTCGGGCTAGCGAATGCTTGAGAAAGATGCGTCCAGGACGGGTGGCAGTCGGGCCGGAAGAGGCCAATGACCGTGGGTGGTCAGGCGGCGTTGAGGTCAATTCCATTGTCTTTGCCAGCATCCTCACCCGGCGTTGCGAGATTCTGCACGGTCATTCAGCATTCTTTTCTGGCGTTGGGCAGCCGATTGCCGGTGAGGTGGGCCGTTGGCGGTTTTTCAAGGGGGCGTGAGCCGTGGGGGCTGTTCGTGTCCGGCGCGTTGTGGTCACTGTCGGGCGGGGAACCTTCTCACACCGGTTGCGGCGAATGGTTCCATCGTCCTATAAGCGATACCACGGCAGTACTGTGCGGCGTGGAATGAGGGTTTGGTACCGGGTATCTCCGGGAGCCTGAAAAACGCGCGCCGGGATGGCCCTCCGGGGTGCTTTTTTCTCGGGTCTGAAGCGGGGGCGGTAAGCAGATATTACGCAGCATGTCACGGAAGTCGATAAATGATAGGTCGTTCCGTCTGACCGCTCGGACCGGTGGCGGCAGCGTTGGCTGCCCTCTGGGGTCGTGGACAAGGGGCCGATGGTCTCCGCTGGTGGCGGGCGGAGGAGGTGCGGGTGGCCAGTTATCCGCAGACCTACCAGATTGCCCGGCAAGGCGCGGTGAGACCTGTAACGGTCGGGAACGACGAGGATGTGATCGCGCTGCGCACAGAGCTGGAGTTGATGTCCAGCTTCGCCCAGGGAGCGACGCCGGAGCTGGTGGAAGCCCTGGAGGACCGGCTGGCTGCGGTGAAGTCGGGCGCGGCGGAGGAAGGCGGGCGAACTGCGGAAGACATCAAGGATATGGTCGCGATTCTGCGCGATGCCATGCATCCGTCGACCGGGGAAGCCATTGCCAAGCTTGACGCCGACTTTCCGACAGCCAGGGGAGAAATCGACATGGCCGCAGTGGAGAAGGAAAGCAACGACTTTCACGAGGACGTCGGCAACGAAGTTACGGCGTCGGGCAAGCCTTCTGCGGGGAGGGTGGGCCAAGCATTCAAGCAAGCAATGCTGAACAAGGCCGTGGCCGCTCGCCGGGCCGCGCCAGAGACCAGCGGTGTTTCCGAGACGCCGGCTAGCGAGAATGCAAGCGAGACGGGAGCGGCCTCTGGTCAGCAGCCGGCTTCTGCGGAACCGGCCAGCGGTCAACAGGTACCGGCCGAGTCATCGGCGGGAACGACGGAGTCCGATCCGGTGGAGGCGGCGCTACGAGAAGCGATGGGAATAGCCGAGGGCGCACTTGCCGGTGAGACCAGCGATATGTCAGGCGTCGGCGACGAGTTCGACGAGGAAGGCTTGTCGGTTGAGGATCTCGAAGCCGAGGGGGTCACGGAAGGTGAAAAGGCGGATGAGGTGGAGGGCATGACCGAGGGCGACTCACTCACTGGGAAAGCCGGAGTTGCCGAGGGGACTGCCGGTGGCGAGGCGACAGTCGACCCTCTCGAACAGATCATGGCTGAGCAGGCCGGCTTGCCGGATAGCGAGGTCTCGCTCGACCAGCTTGCGGACATGTTGCTTGCCGGACAGGCGAATCCTTCACCGGCGGGCCAAGAGTCGGTGACGGAAGGCAGCGGAATCGACGCGACTGACGCGGTTGATGCCTCGCGATCGATTCCGGAGAACGGCGGCCGTGCTCAAGAGGTGACGGACGCAAGGGATCAGACGGAGGTGGACAAAGCAGATGCGAGTCAGAATACGGCTTGCGTGCCGAAAGATGAGGCGGGTCAGCCGGACTTGGCGGCGGAAGAGGTCGCTCAGGCCATTGAGGCCAGCCGTACCGAGATCGATGCCATTGCTTCCGCGTTCGAAGAGGCTACCGCGGACCTGGGCGCGCTGGCGGATCAAGTATGCGATAGTGCGATTCCGCCGGGTGATTCGGTGCTCCCGGAAGCGGAGTTGATCGGGGCGGCCGAGATACCGGAAGCCGCTCAAGGGATGGAGTTGTCCGCGGATGAGGTCGCCGAGATCAGCAGCGATCTGAACGCTGCCGGCATGGAGGACGAGCCGGCATTTCAAACATCCAATCTGCCCAGCCTGAACATGCGCGAAGAGTTGCGTACGGTTCGCGAGACGATTCAGACAGGTCTCGAGAGGTTGATTCAGTTGTTGGATCACATGGACCGGACGCACATCGAAGCCGAGAACAGGTTGGCTCGGGCCAAGATGTACCAGCAGGCCGCCCGGCGGGCTCAGGAAGCGAGTGAGAAGCTGGTACAGGCTCGAACGGAGGCGGCGGATGCCAGGGCCGCCTACGAAAGCGCCCAGCGGCGGCTTGAGGAAGCGGAGTCAGCGTGGGAAGAAGCCCGCCGTGCGGCGGATGATGCGGCCTTGTGAGGGGGGCGTGCGGACGGCAAGGTCACCCACACCCCGGCCCACAAGACTCCGCGCTGAGCGGAGTATCATCATCGCACCTCCACCCATTTGGTCGCGATGGGCGTCGCCGGGATTGTTGCAAACCCATGGCCAGACATCTGTGCGGCTTGGGCGTACCTTTTCGGCTCGGGGTGCGCTTTGGCTGCGACCCGCAAAAAGGCGGTCCGTGTCAGGACGCGCTGGAGGCAGACAGCGTTTCCGACGGTCTACTCGCCGATGCGCCACTCCAGGATTCCGCCGGAGAAGCCGGGCTGCAATTCGACCTTGATGCGGATTTCGATTGCGTCGACCGGTTCGAATGACACCTTGTTGAAGGTATCCTTTTCCACGCCGTAGGGACCGGTGTTCTTGACGGAGGTCCACGGTCCGCCGCTCTTGGGCCGGTACTCGATCGTCCATGACTTAGGGACGCGGCAGGAGCCGGTGCCGCCGTCGTCAAACCAGTATACCTCGCAGTATCCTATCGTTTGAGGCTCATACAGCGCGCGTTCGACCCATTCGTTCGTGCCGCGGTGAGGCCACCAAGTAAAACGACGAATGGATTGATCACTCGAGCTCTTGGGGATGACGCCATCGGCCACGGCCTGGAGGCTGTCGGCCGGGTTTGAATGCGAGGCGGTCAACGCCGGCTTAGGTGGGGGTTTCTTCCAGGTCTTGGCGTCGGGCCCGTCGCCGATTCGCGGGAAAGCTGCGATGCGCAGGCGAGCGCACCCCATCGGGATCAGCGTGAGTTCTTCGACCGGTTGGTCGCTGCGGACGGGGCTTTCAGGAACCTCGCCCACCAGCCCGTTCTTCTCCTGTTGCCACTCGGGAATACGTTTGCCCTTGGCCTTGAGCATTACCGGAGCGGCCTCAGGGCGGAACGGTTGCTGACCGACGCGGACGCCGGTGCGTTTGAATTCAAAGGACGTGGCCGGATCTCCGGGATTGACGATCAGGCCGTAGTTCCACGGCGTGGCGGGGAAGACCTCGTAGGCCGCCCACGGCTTGCCGTTGTCGTATTCCTGCCACTTTTCGCCGATCTTGAGCGAGTAAGTGAGCGGTCCGCGGCTGACCGAAACGCTGTTGCGGTTGGCCGTCCAGACGTGGGTGCTGATTTCCATGGGCAACTCGATGCGCACCTTGTCGCCATCGGACCACTTGCGTGTATAGACAACCCAGCGCGAAGACACGGGCTCCTGGGCTTGGTCGTTGATGCGAATGTGGGCAAGCTTGCACCAGCCCGGGATACGCAGCGAGAGCGGGAACTCAACGGACTGGGCCATCGAGAAGTGCAGGTCTATGACGTCATCGAACGGGTAGTCGGTCTTTTCGTCGATGGTGACTTTCGTTCCGTCGCCGACCCTTGCGGTGACCTTGCTGGGGGCATACATGGCGGCGGCCAGGCCGTTGCCGGGTGTGGCCATCCAGAGGTGCTCGACGAAATAGGGCCAGCCGAAAGCCACGTTGTGTTGGCAGCAGCGGTACTGCTCGTATGGCGTGTATGACATCATGTCGCCGCGATTCTCGATCATGGGGGTCTTGTCGGCCCGGTCGCATTGAATCTGGTTCGGGCAGGTCAGGTAGTGCAGGCCTTTGAGGTCCGGTGTGAGCGACGGCGGAAAGGAGTTGAACGCCACCTCCTCGCAGCGATCGGCCCAGAGGCCATCGCCGCTGATCTTCAGCAGGATTTCATGGCTGTGCATCATCTCGACGAACGCGCAGGTTTCGGTTCCCTGTCGCGGGTCGTGGAAGCCCTCACGGCAATTCTCGTCGGCTCCGTACATTCCGCCGGGGACCTGGCCGAACTTGGCGCGCACTTCGTCGTAATTGCGGGCGGCAGCGGCGAAGTGTTTCGGATCGTGACTCTGGACGTAGTATTGTGCCGGTTCGCGGAAGCACTCCGCGATGTTCACGCCATGCCAACTGGCGATGCCGCCGGTCCAGTCGGCGGTGCGTTCGTGGTTGACCTTGGCCAGGTCGAGCAGCCACGGCTCGCCGGTCTGATTGTAGAGCCAGTATATGCTATCGAGATGATCGCCGGCCCGAATCCACTGCCACCAGCCGGCGCCGTACTGTTTACCCCACGTGTAGAGCTTGTCTACGGGGATCTTCTGCACGTAGCGGAAGTAGTTGGTCATCACGGAAATGACCTTGGGGTCTCCGGTGGCCTCGTAGTAGGAGCGCATGGCGTAGAGGATGCACATGTGCGGCCAGAGGTCGTTGTTCACAAAGTTGTCCTTGGGACCGAAGGTGCCATCGGGGCGTTGGGAGTCGAGGATGGCCCGGATCCACTTAGTGGCCTCGGCCATGATCCGCGGGTCTTTGAGCAGCAGGCCAAGGTCGACGTAACCTTTGAGCCAATAGGGCATCTCTTCCCAGGGCCACTTGCCGGTGCCGTCGGGTGTCACCCACGCGCTTTCAGCAAAGTTGCACCACTGGCTGATTTCGGCGAGGTGCCCAACCATGCCTTCGGCCTGGAATTGTAGCTGGCTGCGGAGCCAGCCTTTGGGCTCGACCGCGCCGACGGGCAGTTTGATCAGAGGACCGGGCAGCAAGGGTGCCCGGTTGCCGATGTAGAAGGAGTTGGAGCCGTCGGCGGCGAGGCGATCGTGCATGACGACCTTGGTAGTGGTGCATGCCGGAATTGCCAGAGTGATCAGCAGGAAGAGAGCAAATCGGCTTGGGTGGTGCAGTGTCCGTTTGAGCGGCGTGCGAGAGTCCTTGTTCAAGCTGTGCATCAGTATTCTCCATTTACTGCGCGGTGCGCGCGGTCCAGAAGGAGGCCGGCATCCGAACCGGTCGGCAAGTGGGTGACACCTCGCGGCTCCGGCGGATCCGGCTTGGCCAAGGCTCTGCCGTGGCAATCGCGCCGCCGGCGGCAACTCTTCCGGGTGTCACGGACTGCCGGCCGATGACGGTCGAGCATTATAGCGACCCACGCGAGTGGAGGGTAGAATCGGCTCTGCGGTGCGTACATCGGGTGACGCAGGGTCGACGAGGGGAGACGGTCATCCACCGTGAGGCGACATATGAATCCGGATTTGGGCACGGTCACGTTTTTGAGTTTTGCGATGCTGTTTTGTGCCGGCGCGGCTCCCGTGCAGAAGTCCAGGGAGAAACTGGGGCGGGGGTCTCTTCCCGCGGAGTCGTCCGCGCAAGAATCGCAGGTGCAGCCCGCGAGTAAGACGGAGGCGCCGGTCGTCAAGGCGACGTCGGGCCAGATTCAGATCGTATTGCCCCCCGGTGAGCATGCCGGCAAGGTGGTCGTGTACGAGCTTCGGCCGAACGAGAAGGACGATGCCTGGCGGGGCAAAAAGCCGATCGAGACGGCCGGTATGGCTGCCCGGCGGATGGTCAAGCTCAACGTGGACCGTTTCGAGCGGACGCCGGGCGGTCGGCGGGATCGGCTATATTCCAAGTTCGTGGTGGTGCCGGTGAACGGGCAGGAGCCGATTATGCCGGCCCGTTTCGTGGAGGATTTCACTTCGCTGCAGCGCCGCAGGCTGCCCTTTCCTCGAACACGTTCCAAGAAGGGTTTGCAGGTGCAGATGGTCGATGACGCGATTGCGCTTGGTGTGCAGCATGCGGCTCTTAACGTCGATCTGGCCAGACTGTTTGCCTGGACGCCCATGCCGGACGCGATTCCCCACGTGGTCGACGGCGAGCGGTTTCTCCTGAATCCGTCGTTGGTCGTCGATCTGGACCGACGGGTGACCATGTTGTCGCAGGCGGGGATGACGGTCACACTGATTCTCCTGAATTACGCGAACACCGCGGAAGCTGGGGCGGCAGAGGTGTTACGGCATCCGAACTACAACGACGGCTGCCCGAACCAGATCAGCGCGTTCAATACGGCGACGGCCGACGGTCTGAGGCATTACCGCGCGGCCGTGGAGTTTCTGATCGACCGCTACACCCAGCCTGATGGCCGGTTCGGTCAGGCGCTGGGCTACATCATCGGCAACGAGGTCAACTCGCACTGGCACTGGTGCAACATGGGCGAGGTGAGCATGGAGGAGTTCACGGAGGATTATCTTCGGGCGATGCGGATTGCGGCGACGGCAGCCGAGAAGATCTGTCCCACCGCACGCGTCTACATGTCGCTCGAGCATCACTGGAACGCGAGGTTCGATTCGCAGACCAAATCTTTTCCCGGTCGTGCCTTTCTGGAGCTTTTCGCCAGGCGGGCGCGGGAGCAGGGCGACTTTGCCTGGCACCTGGCTTATCACCCGTACCCGGACAACCTGACGGAGCCGGCGTTCTGGCGAGACCGGGCCGCGACGACCGATGTGAACACGACGCCCAAGATCACGCTCAAGAACATTGAGTTGCTGCCCGAGTACCTGCGACGGCCGGAATTGCTTTACAAAGGCGAGCCTCGGCGCCTGATCCTGTCCGAGCAGGGTTTCCACACCAAGGCCGGGCCGGACGGTGAGATATTGCAAGCCGCAGCGTTCTGCGCGGCATTTGTCAAGGTTGCTCACATTGACGGCATCGACGCGTTCATTCTGCATCGGCACGTGGATTACCGGGATGAAGGGGGGCTCAAACTGGGGTTGTGGACCCGCAACGAAGCGTCTCCGGGTCCCGGCGACCCCGGACGACCCAAGCGGATTCACGAGGTTTTTCGGATGGCGGACACGCCGGGCTGGGCGGCGGCTTTTGAGTTTGCCAAGCCGATCATCGGAATCCGGGATTGGGCGGAGCTGTTGCCGCCATCGGCGGGCCAGCCCCTTCCGTCCAGGAAGTGAGGAGATCCGATAGCGAAGGGCGATTGCGCGGAGATGATCGCCCGACGGACGCGATCCGTGCGCGGCGACATACTCGGGCGAGGGTTGTGTGCTACCTTGGTTCCACTGCTCCGCGATCGCTGCTGCATTCGACGCGGAATCGCTTGCCGCGGAAGGAGATGTTCATTTTGAGATGTCGCCAGTTAGCCGGCAGGGCGGGGGTCGCGGTAGGGGATTCGCCCCTGAGGTTCAGGCCGGCAAAGCCCATTGCGACGGTCAGCCAGACGCCGCCCATGTTGGCGGTGTGGAGGCCTTCGGCCGTGTTGCCTGCCAGATCGTTGAGGTCCAGATAGGCGGCTCGTCGAAAGTAGCTGTAAGCTTCTTCGATGTGGTCGAGGCTCGCGGCGGCCCACGCATGGGCGCTGACGCTCAGCGATGAGTCGTGGCTGGTCCGAGGTTCATAGTACCTGTAGTTGGCCTCGCGTGATTCGCGGCTGAACTGGTCCTCGAGCAGGGTCTGGAGGAGCACCACCTCGGCCTGCTTGAGCACCTGACTTTCGATAGCCATTCCTGCACCGATGATCTCCGTGATCGAGGTACTCCGCGTGATGCGTAGAATATCCGGCGAGACCTCCGGCCGGTCAAAGAAACCGGCGTGCTGGTTGATGAGGCCGGTTTGTTCGTCGCAGAGCAGAACGATGTTCTTCGCAATGTCTCGCCAGGTGGCGACTTCGTCGGAGTCCAAGCCCAGTTGGGCGGCAAGGTCTCTTCGTTTGCTTTTCGGGAAGGCGGCGTTGTCCCACAGGTCGGCGGCGGCCTGGAGGTTCCAGCGGGCCATGTAGTTGGTAAAGGCGTCGTTGTCGACGTGGATGTGAAACTCATCCGGTCCCATTGCATCGCGGATCTCGAATCGACCGGCGGCGTTGCGCGTGACGCGGCTGGCCCAGAAGCGGGCGGTCTCGAACATGACCTCCGCCCCGTGCTCCCAGAGGAAATCCTCGTCTCCGCTGACGCGAACGTACTGGTCGATGGCGAACGATACGTCAGCGGAGATATGGTCCTGGATGTCGCCGCACCAGATACGGTGTTTCTCGCCGGTGGTCGGGTCGGTCCAGCTTGCGGGGCAGGTCTCATCGCCGGTGTCGGCGCTTTCCCACGCATACTGGGCGCCGCGGTAGTTGTTGGATCGTGCCTTGCGGCGGGCGCCGTCCAATGTTGCACGACGATAGGTCAGCAGGGTCTTGGCGCCTTGCGGATTGGTCAGGGCGAAGAACGGCAGCATGTAGATCTCGGTGTCCCAGAAGACGTGGCCACCGTAATGCGTGCCGCCCAGGCCTTTGGGGGCGATGCCGGCGATCTCGCCGGGCGGCGGGCAGAGGGTGGCGAGCTGGAAGAGGTTGAAACGGATGGCCTGTTGATCCTCGACCGGTCCGTCGATCTCGACGTCCATTTGGTCCCAGAGTTCCGCGCAGGCGACGATGTGATCTTCGAGTTGTTCGTTCCATCCGCTCTTGGCGGCGGACAGGGCAGCGTTTCGGGCGGCCTTGGCGGGTGATTCGGCATCCGGCGATCCGGCCATGAAGGCGACAAAGCGGTCAAAGCAGTAGACGGCGTCTTCTGAGACGTCGAGGATATACGACTGGCCGGCCGTACAGGGATCGGAGGAGGCTTCACCCGGTATGGGGTTCTGCTGGTCTACGGCGACGTAAGCACCGGCCACGGCCAGCGGGCGCCGACTTTGGCTGGTCCGGGTTTCCAGGGTCGCCAACCCGTGGGCCGAGGACGTGAGCTTGGGCGGGTCCCAGTGCGAGACCTTGCCGAAAGCGGCGGGCTCGCTATGCCGGATGCCCGTTTTGAGTTCGACCGGTCCGGACCAGTCAACCGGGACGATTCGGATGCGCACCGCGAGGATATTGCGATTGGCCAGGCTGACAAATCGTTGAAAAGTCAGGCGCGTTGTGTGGCCGGCCGCGTCTTGCCAAGTGACTTCGCGGCAAAGCAACCCTCGTTTCATGTCCAGCCATCGCGAAAAGCTGCGGATATGCCCGCGACGCAAGTCAAAAGGCTGGTCGCACAACACGATGTGCGTGGTCAAAGCATCTGGAAGGGGGGGCAGTTCCGGCAGACCGTCAGGCAGGGTGTCATAGAGACCGGCCATGAGGGTCAGATTTCGAGATCGCGTGCCGATCATCGGCTCCTCGAAGCTGCCGCGGATACCCAGCAGCCCATTGCTCTGGCTGAACAGCGATTCCCAGACGGGTATGC
This sequence comes from Phycisphaerae bacterium, assembly GCA_035384605.1. Lineage (NCBI taxonomy): Bacteria > Pseudomonadati > Planctomycetota > Phycisphaerae > Phycisphaerae bacterium. The sequence goes on along the minus strand of DAOOIV010000002.1, from coordinate 102,165 downwards.
GCAGCCAATCCATTTCACCCTGGAGAATGGTGTAACGATCGTCGCGAGGCGGAAAATCGCCGATGGTCATGAGTAGGGCTCCGAGGAGAAAAAGCCTCCAGCCCATCAGATCCTCAGGTAATCAGGACAAGCGAAAGGGGCGATGAGCTTGCCTGACGTGCCCGGATCGTGCAAGGGGCTGATAGGCTAACGGTCTTAAGCGAACAATCCTTTCACGTATGCCAGATTCTTCTTTGTGTCAGCCACGATATCCTTGTTCGGGCTGCCGGTTTCCAGGACGATCCAGCCGTCGTACTTGATCTCGCGCAGCACTCTCACTGTGGCCGGCCAGTCCACCTTGCCGCTGCCTTTTTCGAGCATCGGATAGTCCTTGAAATGGATCTGGCAGATTTTATTGCGGCCCAGCAGGCGCATTTCTTCGAGCGGATCATGCTTGACGTGGGCGTTGTTGTAAATGTCGTAATAGACCTGCAGCGCGGGCGACTTCACTTGGTCGAGGATGCCGATCAGGGTCCTGGCCGAGAGGTAGCTCTCGAAGCCCAGAATCACTCCGGCCTTTTCGGCCCGCGGGGCCAGCTCGACCAGCGCCTCGGTGACCCGCCGGAGGTCTTCCTTGGCATCTTCCTTTAACTCGCCCTTTCCGAAGAAAGCCAGCAACATCGACTTGGCACCCAGTCTGGCGGTGGCTTCGATCCCATCGGCGACCCAGAGCGCGGCTTTCGGTTCGGACACCAGCGGGACGTCGTTGAGCACCCCCATGGCCGTCGAAGGAATCGACAAGCCCGTTCTGTGGGCTGCTTCCATGTAGGCTTTCTGCACCTCGGCCCTGCGAAGCTGGAGACCATCTTTTGGATAGCCGATGCTGACCTCGACGCCGTCGAGGCCGATCTGCTTGGCAACGTCGAATACGCCGGGGTCATCGCGGCCGATGGACCAGTCGCACATGCCGAACTTCATGCCCGACTTGCGGGTTTCATCGGCCATGGCTTGCAGCCGCGTGAGAGCCAAGCCGGCCGCTGCGGTTCCCGCGCCTGCCAGCCATTGTCGTCGTGAAAGCTTCATGGGCCCATTCCTCCGCCCATAAGACCAAGATGGGAACTGCACGCCTTACGCTCCCAAAGGTGGCAGGCAAAGCCTGCCGGTCAATCCTCCGGCAACGGCTTATCCTTCGTCTCGGGTGCCCAGATCAAGGCGATGATTCCGAGGAAGTAGAAGCCGCACAGGATGACCGCGCCCCAGCGGAAGACCTCGTCGACGCCGGCTTTCTTCAAGGCGAGTTGAAGGCCTCCGCCCAACAGTATGATGACGGCGGTCAGCACGCGAGCGACGTTGTAGCAGAAAGCCGTTCCCGTGGAGCGAAGCCGCGTGGGGTAGATCTCGGGGAAGTAAATCGAGTAGCCGCCAAACACGCTCAGCGTCACGAACCCGACCATCGGCAGCATGAGGTAAGCATGCCATGCCTCGCGGAGCGTCAGGAACACGCCTGAGACCACGATGAACGCGGCGAGGAAAGACACGCCGAATCCAATTCGTCGCCCCAACAGCGTGGCGATCAGAGTGAACACGAACATGCCGAAGAAGGCACCCACATCCTGGAGGAGAGTGCCCAATCCGATGACGCGATCAATCTGTTGGGAAGTGGCATTGGGGAGTGCCTGGCGGATCAGTTCGGGTGACCAGAATCCGACGCCCCAGAGGCCGACGACGCCGGCGACAGCCAAGGCGACGCCGACCAGCGTGCTGCGGCGCCATCGCGGGTCGGTAAACATTCCTTTGATATCGCCCATCTGCTTGTGAAGTTTGTCCGAAGCAGCGACCTTTCGAGCCTCCAGCCAGCTCTGCGGCTCCCTGATCGTGGTCATGATGAAGACGACAAGGATGGCGGGCAGCGCCCCGACAAAGAACAACATTCGCCAGCCGGCGATGCCATTCTCCCCGAGGATTCCCTGCAGCACCGGCGTACCGGGCAGGATGAGAAAGCGTCCGATCGCCGACGCGGTGATGTTGCCGACGGCCGAGAGGGCCTGGAACATGCCGAGCGCAAAAGCTCGCGAATGCGGCGGGACGGTCTCGGCGATCAGCGTGGCACCGGTCGCGAAGGCCCCGCCGATACCGCAGCCCATCAGGAATCGCCACACACAGAAATCCCATCCGCCTGCTGCGAAGCCTGACAGACCGGTGAAGATTGAATAGACCAGGACCGATGCCGAGAGGGTCTTTGCCCGGCCCCACTTGTCGCCCACGATACCGAAGTAGAAGCCGCCGACCGCCCAGCCGAGCATCATGGCTGCGGTGGCGTAGTTGGCGTAGGCCTTGACTTCGTCAGCCGTCGCCGATGCTCCGAGCACATCCATGAGTGCCGGCGTTCGGGCAAGCACGAAGAGCCGCTGGGAGAAGGTATCCATCAGCCAAGCCAGCGAGCCGACGCAGACGACCCACCACTGGTAGCCGGTGAGCCCCTGATACCATCTCGGCTTTTGTTCGGGAGCCAGTTGTGGGGTCTCGTGAGCCATAGAGAAACCTCGCTTGTTGAACCACAGCCCTTGTTGGGCGTCGCGACGCCGGCCGCCCAAGGCGCACTTTACGTTCGGGAATGCTAATGGATGAGCGTGGGGGTGTCCATGTTGATGGCTTGGACCTCGGCAGGTAACAGCATCACCTCGAGCGCGCAAAAATGCCGAAGCGGCATGCACAAGGAGGTTAGGCGCTCCGGCGAACCGGATTGTGGTCGCTCTTGGCGAAAGCCCTGACGCCCCAGGACAATGACCTCGAACCTGGTACTTGGGCCCGTGCTATATCGCTTCGGCAACATTCAGTATGGCACATGCTCCACGGGATTTCAAGTTGTTTTTGCGATTTTTGGACGAATTCGATTGGTCGCCGTCAAGGTCGGACGGGGGAGAAGGGGGGGGCACGTATTGCGAAGCAGGGGACTTTGCCGGCGTTGATTCATGCGCATTCCTGGGAGAGTTCAACCATTCGCTTGAGCCGTTCTGGTCGTACTGCGGGGGCTACTGAACACGCCGACGAGAGAATGTAGCCCGAGCCCCGGCTGCCGACTGCAAGTCGTTGTCTGACGGCGTTCTCGAACGTCGCATCGTCGGCCCGGAGCATCTCGTTCACGGCGTCGAGGTTGCCCTTGAAGAAGAATCGCTTCCCGAACTCCGCCTTGGCTTTGGCCAGGTCCACGGTTCCCAGCGGCGGCGGGTCCAGCGTGTCGATGCCATCCACGCCGGTTTCAGCCATCAGGTCGAGCCGATCACCGATCTTGCCGCAGGTGTGCACATAGGCCGGCAAGGCGTGCTTGTGAATAGCCTCGACAACCCGACGCTCGTATGGCACGACGAAATCGACGTACATCTCGCGGCTGATGAAACCTCCGCCTGCGAAAGCCGAGCTGATGAGAACGGCGTCGGGCAAGCAAGAGGCGAAACATTCGACTTGGGCACTAACCTGCCTGGCAAACTGGTCGAGCATCCGGTGGCAGGCTTCTTCGGCCTCAATCAGTGCGATGAGGGCCGACTGGTATCCGAACAGTTCGAGCAGGTGCGTGAACGGTGAGAAGACCTCGATGTGGACGGAGACGTCGGGGCAGGCTACCCGGGCCTGCCGCAGGCCGCGGGTCAGCCAGTCAGGATAGACATCCGGCCGCGTCAGATCAGCGTCATCCGGAATGTCCCATAATATCGGCGCGTGCCACGTGTTCCAGACGTAGCCAGGGAGGCGGAAAGTGGCAGGATCGTCGGGATCGACCGTGATATAGTCGGCGCGTGGCAGATCGCGGTGGCCGACCAGGAAGGTGTGCGGGTTGTCATCGGCTGGAACGAAAGTCTCCATGCCGAAGCGCCAAACAAGATACTCGCCGTTGTCATGCGGTTCGGCGGTCTGCAGGTAGTCCCGCCAGTTTGCCGGGCGTCCCGGGAGGTTGATAAGAAAGCCGTCAAAACCGTATCGCCGCTGGAAATCCGCCAGGGTTTCGATAAACGTCGGTGTGTCGAACCAGATCTCCGAAGGCTTGCGGCCGCTGTGCAGGAAATAGTGTCCCAGTGCCAGTTGGCACATAACGGGCACCCGGTCCACCGGCTCGTGTTGCATGGCTGCTCGAATTCGGTCCCGTGAGGTCATGGCGCAGATGATAGCCGCAGACGAGTGGTTGTCCTACCCTTCCTGATGCGCGAAGACGCGCCGAGGGGGCGTCGGCACCACTCGTGAACCTGACCCAGCCGTTGTCCGGCGTGCGGCCGAAAGGTAGGACTTCGGTTGCGGCCGAACGGGGAGGATGCTTACATGAGAAACTGCCTCGTATCCGCTTGTGTGACGTTGGGGTTGCTACGCGCGATCACGGCGGCGGAGAATCCCCAAACATACCTTGCCAAGCGAGTGATTGAGCCACCCGCGATTGACGGGCGCTTGGAGGATAAAGCCTGCAAGGCCGCTCCACTCATTACCGGCCTTGTGTCCAACAAGCGGCAGCCGGCAAAGTTCGCGACCGAGTTTCGGCTCGTGCGCGCTGCCGAGGCGATATACGTTTCGGTGCCGGCGTGCGAGCCGGACATATCCCGCCTCAAGTGCCGCGACGAGGCGGACGCACCGCACAGAGTGTGGAATGATGACTGTATCGAAATCTTCCTCGATCCTCAGGCTACTCGGCAGCGATACTACCAGTGCATTATCAACGCCAGGGTTTGATCGCGTGCAGCTATTGCGGTGACTTCTCGGCCGACCTGCCGGCCGAGGCGGCAGCGGGTCGAACGAACGACGCATGGACGCTCGAGGTGCGGATTCCCTTCAGGACTTTCGGAGCTGCGCCGGCTCCCGGTGAGCGGTGGGGCATGAATCTGACGCGCGGGCGTGAGCCGAAAGCCGAGGGAGAACAGCGGGAGAACTCGCTCTGGTGCCCGACGGATGGCAATCACGGCAATCCCGTGCGGTTCGGATATCTCGTGTTCGGCCGGCTTACTGATGAAGTATCGCCGTCGGCCGACCCCGACATGGAGGTCGTCAATCGCGCTTTCGATCAGATTGGCAAGGAGGTTGGCGGCCGTCACCCGGCATGCCCGTGAAGCCACCGCTTGGGCGTTGAGGAACGGTCACCCGGCCTATTGCTTCCAGGGGCGCGACGAGGCGACCGGAGAGGCCTTGCGCTCTCAGTGTCCAGCCTGGGAGGCAGCCCGTGCCGGTGGTGGCAAGATGTGGGTTGCCTGTTCGGCAAGCTACTTTCCGGACATGGGTGACATCCTCGACTATCCGGTGGTGAGCGGCACGCTCTTGCCTTCGCTTGCAAGGCAGGTTCACGCGAGGGGGTACAAGATCCTGAGCTACGGCAACCCTCATGCCGGGGTCGAGCGGCCGGAGGTTTACCGCCGCACCTACGGTTTAGCCTTGCGAGTGGCCGGCTACGATGGGGCAATTGACTACGAGTACCGGACCATGGACGACAAAGCGGCCTGGGATGATTTTGACCATCCTCATTACCGGGATCACAACTTCGCGTATCCGGCTGTGGGCAAACCGGTTGACACCATTCGGTTTGCGGGCTGGCGAGAGGCGGTTGATGATCTTCGATATGCTGCCACGTTGGAGTGGGCCATTTGGCAGTATCGTCAGGCTCGACGCGAGGTTCCGCAAGTCGAGGAGAGTGCGACGTGGCTGAGGCGCCTGACCGGCAAGGAGGAACCTGACGGCGTCAGGGCTGAAATGATCCGCCGCATCGACGCTCTGATGGGTCCGTGAGCGGACGCCAGCCTCGTTGCCCGCCTACCTCGCGGCGGCGACGGCTATCGATCGCTCGTAACTCATGTATGGACAGAATGCTGAGGCTGCTCGCCGCACCTGGGCTTCAGAGGTCGGGAGTCCGGCTTGACCGCTTGGCTGCGATGTGTAGCGTCGTTGACAGCGGCGAGGCACCAACTATAATCGGAACCATGACAGGGACCGAGGCGGCTCATTATGCACGTCGCTTTGGAGTGTAGCTTTTATGGCGGAAGTGGTCCTTGAAAACGTGACAAAGGTCTATCCCGGCCCGGTGAAGGCGGTGGACAATGTGTCACTGAGGATTCACGACAAGGAGTTCGTGGTTCTTGTTGGGCCTTCGGGGTGTGGCAAGAGCACGACGTTGCGGATGGTGGCCGGGTTAGAGGAAGTCACCTCCGGGACCATTCGCATCGGCCAGCGGGTGGTGAACGACGTTCCGCCCAAGGATCGTGACATCGCCATGGTCTTCCAGAACTATGCCCTGTACCCGCACATGACGGTGTACAAGAACATGGCCTTTGGGCTCAAGCTGCGGCGGGTCCCGAAGGCGGAAATCGACCAGCGGGTACGTGCTGCCGCGAGGCTACTTGGTATAGAGGATCTCCTGGACCGCAAGCCGAAAGCGCTGTCAGGCGGCCAAAGGCAGCGGGTCGCTGTCGGACGGGCGATCGTCAGAACCCCCAAAGCGTTCTTGTTTGACGAGCCGCTGAGCAATCTGGATGCGAAGCTTAGGGTTGAAATGCGGGCTGAGCTGAAGAAACTGCATCGGCGGTTGTCGACGACGACGATTTACGTCACCCATGACCAGGAAGAGGCCATGACGTTGGGTGATCGGGTGGTGGTCATGAGGGATGGCGTGGTGCACCAGTGTGCAGCCCCGCTGGAGGTTTATGATCTGCCGGTCAACCGGTTTGTTGCGGGATTTCTGGGCACGCCGCCGATGAATTTCTTTTCGGGACGGATCGTGGCCGAGAACGGATCCTTATGGTTTGACGAGGGTTCGAGCCGGATTCGGATGCCAGAACGTCTGGAGAAGCCGCTCAGCGGACGGGTTGGTGAAGCGATGGTCCTGGGGGTTCGCCCGGAGAGTCTGTCCTGCTCAAATGAGGGCAAGTTCGCAGGTCAGGGCAACAGGATCGACGTGACGATTAGTGTCATCGAGCCGTTGGGCGACAAGATGGATTTGTACGTCCAGACCGGGTCGCACGCTCATGTGGTTTGCCGGATCGAAGCGGACCGGTCATTGAAGGACGGCATGCAGATGCCCATGTACCTGAATCTTGATCAGATACATGTGTTTGAGCCGGGCGAAGAAGGTGTCAATGTGGGTCTGAACGGTGCCGGAGAACAGGTCAGTGCGGCCCGAGCGGTTTGATAGCCGTGGGCAGGACCCCGCAGCCGGTCGCCGCTGCATCGCAAGGAGGACGGCGATGCACTAAGCGATCGTCCTGTACCTTCGTTTTGTGTATGCCGTCTTGTCCCGAGTGGGATGGCGGCTCAAGAAGTGGGTCCGGCGAACGTCCCACTTTTTTGTTTGTCCTGGCCGGTTCGAGGCGAGCGAGTGCGGGGAGAACGGCAGCGCAAGCTTCCGGCGAGGCAAGAGAAAGCCAGACAGGGCGAATGGAAGCCCTTTCAGCAGAGGTGATGCGAGATGAATGTTGAGCTTGTTCGGATTGTCGACAGCATCGCTCGGGACAAGAACATCGAGAAGGAGGTCGTGTTTGCAGACCTCGAACAGGCGATGGTGTCCGCGGTCCGCAAGGCCCATGGTCCGAACGATGAGGTCGTGGTGAACATCGACCGGCTTAGCGGCGAGATCACTGCGAGCTGCAACAACCAGCCGATCGACATGAAGGAGCTGGGGCGTATCGCGGCTCAGACCGCCAAACAGGTGATGATCCAGAAGATCCGTGAGGCGGAGCGGGGCAGCATCTACGAGGAGTTCCTGGAGCGCAAGGGGACGGTGGTGACGGGTACGGTGTCGCGGTTCGAGGGGGGCGCCCTGATCGTCAACCTGGGTCGGACCGAGGGTTTTTTGCCGCGGAGCGAGCAGATTCCGGGCGAGACTCATCATCCGGGCGAGCGGATCCGGTGCCTGATTCTGGACGTGCGCGAAGCGCCGCACCAGGTCAAGATCGTGCTGAGCCGGTCGCACCCCGATTTCATCAGCCGGCTGTTCGAGCTGGAAGTGCCCGAGGTAGCCGAACGAATCATCGAGATCCGGGCTTTGGCGCGCGAAGCGGGCTATCGCACGAAGATCGCGGTGTCGTCGATTGACAGCAAGGTTGACGCGGTGGGTGCGTGCGTGGGAGTTCGGGGCAGCCGGATCAAGAACATCGTTCTGGAACTGGGGGGCGAGAAGATCGACATTGTTCGCTGGAATGAGTCGTCTCAGATCCTGATCGGGAACGCCCTGAAGCCGGCGGAGGTACAGGAGACCGCCTTGTGTTTCGAGCTTGGCCGGGCAACCGTGGTGGTGGCGGAGGATCAGCTTTCGCTGGCTATCGGCAAGCGCGGTCAGAACGTGAGGCTTGCCGCTCGGCTGACGGGTTGGGACATCGATATCCTTACGCCGGCGGAATACAACAAGAACCTTGACGAGTTGGAGAAGGTGCTGAGCGAGATCGAGGGAGTGGGGGAGGACAAAATCGCGAAGATCCAGGCGTTGGGCATTATCTCCCTAGGAGATGTTGAAGAGGTTGGCGCTGCCCCGCTGGTGAAAGATGTTGGGTTGTCGGAGGAGCTGGCCGCCCAGGTGGTCAGCATTGCCTCGGAGGCGGCCAAGCGGTTGGCCATCGAGACGGCGGCAGCCAAAGCCCTGGCCGTTGAAGCCGCTGCGGAGGCTGCAGCGGCGGGTGAAGCGGCTATGGCCGAGGATGGAACGCAGGCATCCGAATCGACTATGGTTGCCGAGGATGGAACGTCGGCATCCGAATCGACTGGTGGCAACAGTGAGGCACCAGCCGAAGGCTGAGAATCACGGGTCCGGGATGGGATCTTTCCGCCGTTGAGCCGGCCATCCTGTGCAAATTGGCCGGACGGCGGGGGGGGATCCATGAGGCCGGTTCAGGAGGTTGAATTTGTCGGATAAGCTTCGGGTCCACACGCTGAGCAAGGAACTGGGCGTCACCAGCAAGGCGATCATCGAGAAGTGCAAGAGCGAAGGCGTCGAAGGGGTGACGAACCACATGTCCGCGCTCTCGGCCGGCCTGGCGGAGACAATCCGGGAGTGGTTCAGTGCTGCCGGCCACAAGACGGCTGTTGAGGAAGCGGCCCCCGTGGACATCGATGCCGTGCGTATCAAGCGCAAGGGCACCCGGAGGAAGAAGGCAGAGGCTCCGAAGGAGACGGCGGTCGAGGAAGCGGGTGAGCAGGTTGTGGTTGCGGCTGTTGTTGCTGAGCCCGCCCCCCCCACGGCGCCGGCGGAGGTTGTGGTTGTCCCGCCGGTCGTGGAAACACGGGCGGGTGGGGCGGAGCAAGCTCCACCGGCCGTCGTGATCGGCGAGCCGGAGCCTCCGTCATCTCCGCCAGCGGAAGCGCCGCCGGCGGTCCCGGCCGAGGAGCCTGTTGTGGCCAAGCCGGCTGCCCAAGCTCCTGCGGCTGCCCCGCCGAAACCTCCCGAGCCCGTGCGTCCGGCCGGGCCGCAGAATGTGCCCGCCCCTGCCCAAATGCGCGGACCCAAGATTGTCGGTTATGCTCGGCCTGATCCTGTGACGCGCCCCGTTCCGCGGGCACCCAAGGGGCCGGCGGTGGTTCCGGAGCCGTTGGAGTTTGAGGGGGGCGGACACAAACGCGGCAAAGGAGGCAAGGGCCCGGTCTACGACGATGTGCCGGGCAAGAAGGGCCGCCAGCGGCTCAACCCGCGGCGCTCAACCACCTCTCTCTATGAGATTGGCGAGCGTCTTCGGGAATGGAACGACCGTGACCTGCTCGAACGTCAGGAGCGCCTGCAGTCGGCCAGCGGGCGGGGCATCCATCATCGGGCAAGGGAGAAGGCCGCCGAGTCGGCGCCCGCTCGAATCGCCCCGCGCAAGACCAAGGCCGAGGTCACCGAGCCGATCATTCTTCATGAGCTGTGTTCCGCCACGGGCGTGGGGATGGCCCAGATCATGCCGAAGCTGATGCACGATCACAACATGGGGCTCGTGCATCGCAACACGGTGATTCCCACCGAGATCGCCGAGATGGTGATGCTGGATTTCGGGGTCGAGATACAGGTGGTCAAGCCGAAGACGGAGCTCGACAAGCTGATTGAAGAGTTCGCGAGCCGCGAGCGCAAGAACCCGCAGCCTCGTCCTCCGGTTGTAACGATGCTCGGCCACGTTGACCATGGCAAGACGAGCCTGCTTGACGCGATCCGAAAGACCTCGGTAGCGGCGGGTGAGGCGGGCGGCATCACCCAGCACATCGGCGCTTACCGTGTGGAGCGCGGCAACCTGTCGGTAACGTTCCTGGATACGCCGGGTCATGAGGCCTTCACGGCGATGCGGGCGCGAGGGGCCCATCTCACCGACGTCGTTGTTCTTGTCGTTGCCGCCGACGACGGGGTGATGCCTCAGACGGTCGAGGCGATCAACCATGCCAAGGCCGCCAAAGTCACCATCATCGTGGCTTTGAACAAGATCGATCTGCCGGGAGTGGACATCAACAAGATCTACGGCCAGCTTTCCGAGCTTGGGCTGGCGCCCACCGAGTGGGGCGGGGAAATCGACGTTGTGAAGACATCCGCCGTCACCGGCCAGGGCGTCCCGGAGTTGATCGAGCATCTGGGAATGCTCACGGAGTTGTTGAACCTGCGGGCGGACCCCGACGTGCCGGCCACCGGCACGGTCATCGAAGCCCAGATGACTCAGGGAGTCGGTCCCCTTGCTCGCGTATTGATTCGGGAGGGCACGCTCAGGCCGGGGGCTTTCATCGTGTGTGGCAGCGCCGCGGGGCGCGTCCGGGTGATGCGGGACGATCTCGGCAGACAGATTGACGAGGCCCTGCCGGGCTATCCCGTCGAGCTGGCCGGACTGGATGAAGTGCCCAACGCAGGTGAAAACTTCTATCAGGTGGATTCATTGCAGCGGGCCAAGGCGGTGGCCGAGTCGGTCCGGAATCAGCGACGGGCGAATGTTCTGACCCGGGCGCGCAAGCCGCAGACGCTGGAAGAGCTGGTGCGGCAGCGTGAGGGCGAGGCGGTTCCCGAGTTGAACATCATCCTGAAGGCCGATGTTCAGGGTTCCCTGGATGCCCTGAACAAGGCCTTGAGCGAGATTCCGAGCGAGCAGGTGAAGCTCCATTTCCTGCACGCCGGCATCGGGGCGGTGACGGAAAGCGACGTCGTGCTGGCTGCAGCGAGCAATGCGTTGGTAGTCGGCTTCAACGTGGTGGCGGACCCGAGCGCTCAACGGCTCGCCGAGACCGAGGGCGTGGACATCCGGTTGTACCGGGTGATCTACAACCTGATTGACGACGTTCGGAACGCGTTGGAGGGCCTGTTGCCGAAGGAGAGGACCGAAGAGAAGCGCGGCCGGGCCGAGGTGCGCGAGGTTTTCCGCATTTCCCGCGTCGGGGCCGTTGCCGGCTGCATGGTGACCGAGGGGCCGATCCTGCGGTCACACCTGGCGCGGGTGATCCGCGACGGGCAGATTATTGTTCCGACGGCGGACGATCTGAAGCGGGAACGGCACAGGGCGATCGCATCCCTGCGGCGGTTCAAAGATGACGTTCGAGAGGTTCGCGCAGGGATGGAGTGCGGGATCCGGATCGAAAACTTCGATGACATCAAACCCGGGGACGTCATCGAGACGTATGAAATCGTTGAGACGACCCGCAAATTGTAGGCGGGCGGAACCGGCGGACGTGTGGGCGGATCAGCATGGCCTCCGATCGGATGGTGGTGGGGACTCTCAGCCTGAGGCTGGCGATTTTTGACGCTTATTCGCTGAAGGACAAGCGGCGGGTGGTCAACAGCCTGAAAGACCGGTTGAAGGGGCGGTTCAACGTTTCGGTCGCCGAGGTCGGGTCGTTGGATCTCCGGCAACAGGCCGAGCTGGGCGTGGCGATGGTGGCGAACGAGAGCCGGTTTGTGGAGAGCGCCCTGGATAAGATGGTTGACTATGTTCGCCAGGACACATCCGCGGCGCTGGTCGACTATCGGATCGAAGTGTTCTAGTGCGACGGCGGGGTCCGGATGCGGGTACAAGAATTCCGGACCGTGGGGTCGGGCCGTTGTCGGGCGGGGCGGTGATGGGCATGAGAGGTCACAGGCCGGAACGGATTGCGACGATCGTGAGAGCGGTGGTGAGCGACGCGATCGCGACCAAACTGAGCGATCCGCGGATCGCGCCGCTGGCGAGCGTGACCCGCGTGGAGGTGAGCGGCGACCTGGAGTACGCGAAAGTCTGGATCAGCGTGCTAGGGGAGGAGTCCATCCAGCGACGTACGCTGGCGGGTCTTTGTTCGGCGGCGGGGTACGTGCAGCGGCTGGTGGGCAGCGAGTTGTCAATCCGGCACTGTCCGAAGTTGAGTTTTCATCTTGACACCTCGCTTAAGAAGGCGGCGGAGACGATCCGGCTGATCAATGAAGCGGCAGCGGAGGCAAGACGACGGGTCGGCGAGGCGGAATCGTCCGATCCCGAAGACTCCATGGAGGCTTCCTCGGGAGAACAGGCATGAAGCATGGCGGTGATTATGCCAGGCGCCTCAGGCAACTGTTCAACCGGCTGGTGCGCAAGTTCGGCAAACCGACCATTCCGGAACCTCCGGACCCGCTCGAGCAACTGCTGGTGGCGATTCTCGGGAGCAACACGTCTCACTACAAGGGGTTCACGGCGTTCAAGAAACTGCGCGAACAGATGGTCGATCTGAACGAGTTGCGTGTCACGCCCGTCAGCGAGTTGGCGAAGATCATCAGTCCTCTGGTCCCGCAGGCGGAGATGAAGGCTCAGCGTATTGTGGACGCTCTGAATGACATTCGTCGCAGGCATGACACGCTTGACCTTTCCTTCCTGAAGCAGCGAGGTCGGCGCGAAGCTCGCGAATATCTGGAGTCCCTGGAAGGAGTGGACCGTTACGCCGCCGCCAGCGTGGCGTTGTTCAGCCTCGGCGGTCATGCGATACCGGTGGACGAGCTGACCCTCCAAATGTTGCGGAAGGACGAGGTGGTGGATCCCGCTGCGGACCTGCCGGCGGTTCAGAGTTTCCTGGAGCACCATATCGGCGCGTCGGATGCCGCGGTTTTTTCGTTGCTGCTGGATCGTTACGCGGCAAGTCGCGGTCTGCGGCTGTCGGAGGCGCCGGTGGGAGAGCCGGTCGACCGGGTTGCATCTCAAGCGGTTGCGGGGCCAAGCGGGTCCGCTTCCAGTAGATCGGCTGCGGATGCGCGAGATCACGGTTCGCAAGGAGCCGGCAGCAGGCCGATGGCCGGTTCATCGGTCGTCCGGCCTATACGGTCACCCAGGAGAATCAAGCCTTCCCGCTCGTCGCCGACGGCCGGCGAACGCGCCCGGTCGCCGGCAAGTCGAGCGGCCAAGGCCGGCAAGCGGAAATGAGGAGCCGGCCCTCAAGACCGGGATCGAGCCGGTCCTTGCTTGAGTCGAGCACGACCGCCGACCGCCGGCTGCAATGCTTTTCAAGGAGAATGACTCATTGGCACAGGATCACGTTCTCAAGATCGGTATTCCCAAAGGCAGTTTGACGGACTCGACGGTCGATCTTTTTCATCGTGCGGGTTTTGAGCTTTATGTTTCGGGTCGCGACTACTACCCTTCGATTGACGATCCGGAGCTCTCGTGCGTGATGTTCCGGGCCCAGGAGATGAGCCGTTACGTCGAGGACGGCGTGATTGACGCCGGCCTGACGGGCTATGACTGGATCTGCGAAAACGGCAGCGACGTGCGCGAGGTGTGCGAACTGATTTATTCGAAAGCCACGACCCGGCCTGCCCGTTGGGTGCTGGCGGTGCCGAACGAATCCAAAGCTCGCGGGCCCGAAGATCTGGACGGGGGTATTGTGGCGACCGAGCTGGTGAACGTCACGAGGCGATACTTCGAGAAAAGGGGGCTCAACGTTCGCGTCGAGTTCAGTTGGGGGGCGACGGAGGTCAAAGCGCGTCTCGTTGATGGTATTGTCGAGCTGACCGAGACCGGATCATCGTTGCAGGCCAACAACCTCAAGATTGTGGACGAGATTCTTGCTTCGACGACACGATTCATTGCCAATAAGCAGGCTTACGAAGATCCCTGGAAGCGCGAGAAGATCGACGCCCTGGCGCTCTTGCTGAAAGGGGCGATCGAGGCGCGGGCCAAAGTGGGATTGAAACTCAATATTCCGAAGGCGAGCCTGGAAAAGTTGCTGAAGATCCTGCCCGCGGAGTTGTCGCCGACCATTTCGTCTCTGGCTGACGAGCAGTATGCGGCGGTGGAGGTAATCCTTGAGGCGGTTGTCGAGAGGCAATTGGTGCCGCAACTGCAGAAGGTCGGCGGAACGGGGATTGTCGTTTATCCACTGAACAAGGTGATTCCGTAGCCGGCGATCGGTTGCCCGAGTGAAGGCATGTCCTGGTGCGGCGGCGCGTGCGATGAAAGGCGGAACGGCCGCCGAAGATCGCGATGGCGGCGGTGTGATGAAGTCATGAGACGCGTAATGTCGGTAACGTGGGACCGGCGGATGGGCGGATTGCTTCCGGCCCTTGTGGTTCTGGCATGCATGTTGAGCGGCTGCGAAAGCCCGACGCGACCTGTCGGGGGTGCGGTCAGATTGCCGTGGTTGCCGCCGATACAGCCTCCCGCGGGTTTTGATCGCCAGCGGGCTGCGTATTCCTTGGCACAGATACCGGATGATCCGCCCGCTCCGACGGTCGTGGAGGGAAAGCAGACCGAGTTGCCCGAAGCAATGCGGCGTCAGTTATCTGAAGCCCGTGAGCAGCTCAATAAAGGGCGGCACACCGAAGCCTTCGTGTTGCTTGAACAGTTGCTTCGAACTGATGCGGGTGTGGCTGAGGCTCATCGACTGGTTGCCGTCGCCGCCCTGATGGCCGGCAATGATGAGCGCGCGGAGCTGTCGGCCGGCCGTGCGCTGAAGCTGCATCCAGGCGATCTCATCAGTCATTACGTCGTCGGTCGCCTGGCGGAGAAGCGACGTGATACGGCGGGGGCCATTCGTGCCTACCGGACTGCGCTGAAGTGCAAAGCATCGCCGGACGAGGTCCACCACCTCGTTCTGACCCACTACCGACTTGGTCTCCTGCTGGATCAGGAGAGGTACTATTTGGCTGCGGCCGAGCAACTGGGCCTTTTTGAGAAGGGCATTCGCTCGCTGGGGAACAAGGTCGAGGAGAACGCCGAACTCGCTTCCATTGTTCGGCTGCAGCGAGGTGCGGTCGCCATTCGCCTGGCTCGAGCGCACAGTTATCTGGGAGACTATTCGGCGGCGGCGGATGCTTTGAAGATCGCGGTGGCGGAATCGCCGAAGGATCTTGATTTGCGCGCCGACTACGTGCGGATGCTGGCGCACGCCGGTCGTCTGGACGAAGCCATGGCGGAATCTCGCCGACTTGTTGCGGACAGCCAGGGGAACCGGGAGGCGGTTGAACTGCTGCTGGGCCTGCACAGGGCAGCAGGGCGGCCGGAGGCGGGCGTTGCCGCCATGCGGGAGGTTGTGGCCGGGCAGTCGGACAACTTGGACTTGAATCTGCTCTACTGCGAGGCGCTGGTGGATGCCGGGCGATATGGCCAGGCGGCTTCGTTGCTCAAGGAGCTGACCGACCGGTTCCCGAAGTCGTCGGAGGCGAGATGGAGACTGGTTTCCATTCAGAGGCTTCGGCAGGATTGGTCGGGTTGGCTTCTTGCTCTCGCCCAGATGCTGGCGGCGGATCCGGTTGTGTACGAAAAGGCGAACCGGGAGCTTGATCAAGCACCTTTGTCGATCACCAGGCGCATGGCCGACGAGGCCTCTTCCAAGGGGGCAGTGCGACAACTCTTGCCCGCACAGCCTGAAGAGGGCGTGTTGTCGGCGGCGTTGGATTATCTTCTGGGCCACATTTGCGGTCGTCTCGACCGCATCGAAGACGCCCGCATGCTTTTTGACCAATCGGCGGCGCGCCTGCCGGGTTTTTTGCCTGCGATCATGGGTGCGGCCGAGTTGTACATGCACCGCTGTCGTTGGGATGAGGCGATCGCCGTTCTGAAGAAGGCCGCGGAATTGGGTCCACCATCACATCTTATCGAGCGCTTGCTGGGCCAGTGTTACGACGGCCTCGACGAGATGGAGCGGGCGATCGAACACTACAAGGCGGCCATCAAGATCAACGGCGAGGACGTCCGCAGCATGATGCTGTTGGCCGGGTTGCATGAGCGCCGGGAGGAAAGCCGTGAAGCCCAGCGGCAGTATCAGGCGGTGATCAGCGTCGATCCGAACTACATGCCCGGTCGCGAGGCCTACATTCGCAGCCTGATGAGCGCCGGCGGCGGATTCACCTCCGCCGTTGTCGCGGGGCGGGTGGCGCTGGAGTTCGCCGAAATGCAGAGGCGAGGTCCGCGTGATCCTGCGACGATTCGGACCGCCGTCTTGTTGCGATTTCTTCAGGATCGCGATCGCGAGTCTTATGGTAATGCGCTTCGGTCGTTGATTCAGGCATATCCTGAGGACGAACGGATTCGCGAGGATCTGGCGGCCAGCCTGTTGGCCTTTCGGGACTACGAAGCCGCCCGCGAGGTTCTGGCTCAAATGGTTGTCGATTTTCCCCGATCCGGGCAAGCAGGTTGGATGATGGCGATGACCCTGACCCGGTTGCTGGAGTTCGACGCTGCTGCCGCGGAGTACGAGCGGATTCTCGCCATTCATCCCAATCGTACGAGCTATCTTCAGGCTCTGGCGGAGCTGCGAATGACCCAGCAGCGATTTGACGCTGCCATTCCGGTGTATGAGCGACTTCTTGCACTGCAGGGCAAGGAAGGTTTTCCGGGCGTTTATCGCGGCCGACTGATGGAGGCTTATCGCCGACTCGGTCGTCTTGACGATGCGCGCCGGCGTGCGGAGGAGTGGCTTGCCGAAGTGGACCCCAAGGCCAAGACCGCCGCGCCGCTGGTCGCTATCTATCGCTGGTTTGTGCTGGCGGCGGATGAGGCGGCGAAGGATTACGACGCTTACCTGCATCGTTGTCGGGAGTGGCTGAAATCCGAGCCTGAGGATGCCAACACTCGGGCCTGGCTGATCGGCCTGACGACGGATGCACCCGTAGGCACGGTCGGCAGGTTGGGAGGTCACGGCGGGCTGATTGGTGCCGGGCGTCACGATGAGGCCGTCGCGCAGGTGGTAAAGTGGCTTGACAGATCGCCCACGGACGCGCGGTTGATGCGCCTGCTGGCCGACGTCTTCGTGGCTTCACGGCGTTTTGATGAGGCGATAGAGATTCAGCGCAGCCTGGCAGCCGCCACGACGAAGGCTGATGAAAAGCTGGTCTTGCTTTACGGTCTTCAGACCACGTACAGTCGAGCCCGCCGCTACGATGATGCCATTGCGACCGTTCGCGAGTGGATGAATGCCGCCCAGAAGTTGCCGGGGGACGACCGCGGTCTGACCCGCCAGGAGCTGGATGGGGCGGTTTTCGAGCAGCGGCGCACGATCGGCATGCTGATGGCTCAGCAAGGCCGGACGGACGAAGCGATCACCTACCTGACGGGCCTGTTGGAGCAGGAGCCGGACGATTCGCGACGGGTTGAGCTGTTGCGGGGCCTTTCTTACATCTTTCAGCGTCAGGGACGGCACAACCCGGCGGAGCAACACCTTCGTCAAGCCTATCAGCTCATGCCGGCCGACGTGGGTTTGAATAACGATCTGGGGTACACGCTGGCCGAGGCCGGCAAGGACTTGGCCGATGCCGAACGGATGTTGCGACTGGCAGTGGGCGAGAGTCCTCGCCAAGCGGCCTATCTGGACAGTCTGGGTTGGGTTTTCTACAAACAGGGCAAGTTTGAAGATGCGTGCCGCTGGCTGCAATTGGCGGCCGGCCAGGAGCACGGCGAGGATCCGGTGATTCATGATCACCTCGGCGATGCGTGCTGGCGTGCGGGAGAGAAGGCCGCGGCGGCTGATCATTGGCGACAGGCATTGGATTTGTACGAGCGGCAACTGGCCGACGGCGTCACGGAGCGAAACGATACGTTGCTTGCCAGCCTCAGGAGCAAACTGGCCGCTGTGGCTGCGGATCAGGAGCCTGCGGTGGCTCCTCTCGGGCTCATGCAATCCTCGGCACCGACCGAATAGCCTTTTTGGCGACGTCACCCTTGAGTGATGGATGCCTCATGGGGTAAAGTCGAGGGAGCAGGTTGAGCAGGTATTGGGGTATTGAGTCCGAGTCTTGCGAGGGCCTGGCCGGCTCGGGCGGAGCTGGACGGCGGCGGATGAAGGTTTTCTCGCGGATCGGTGCCTGAGATTAGAGGAGACGTTAGATGGCTGGTCATTCTCACTGGGCGCGAATCAAACATAAGAAAGGTGTAACCGACGCCCGAAGAGGGCGTCTGTGGAGCAAACTCGCCCGGATCATCATCGTGGCTGCTCGTGCCGGAGGCGACCCTCGGGAAAACCTGCCCCTGCGTTATGCGATTGAAAAAGCGCGTGAAGCCAACATGCCCAAAGACACCATTGAGAACGCCATCAAGAAGGGCACCGGCGAACTGGGAGGAACGAGTTACGAGAGTGTTCGCTACGAAGGATACGGAGCCGGTGGTGTAGCCATTCTCTGTGAAGCCTTGACGGATAACCGCAACCGGACTGCGCCCGAGATTAAGAAGATCTTCGAGCGGCACGGCGGTTCGCTGGGCAGCGCCGGATGCGTGGCGTGGATATTCAGCAGCAAGGGGCAAGTGACCGTTCCGGTCGGTGCGGCCGACGAGGATAAGATCGCTGAGATCGCCTTGGAGGCCGGAGCTGACGACTACCGGCAATCCGACGATGTCTGGGAAATCACTTGCGAGCCGGCGGCATATGAGCCGTTGCGCGCGGCGTTGGCTGCGGCCGGAATCGCTCCACAATCCTCCGAGTTGTCAATGATCCCGTCGAACACGGTCACCGTCGATGCCGAGAACGGCAGGAAGGTCCTCAGCCTTATCGAGGCGTTGGAGGAACACGACGACATCCAGAACGTTTACTCGAATTTCGAGCTGCCCGACGACGTGATGGCCTCGCTGGGGCAGGGATGACGGCGGTATCGAATTGCGCATCCTGTCGAGGGTCGCCTGGGCGGCTCGCTTCTCGCGAGGGCGGGGCACAGCATGGCGATGCTGACAACCGTTTTCCGGCATGGCCCAGCATGGAGCAAATCCGCGACACGGCGAAGCGACCTGTAGAAACAGGCATTTTAATACGTATCAAATAATAAAAGCCCCCTTAATACACCTTCGTTGTACTTTGCCGCGGCGGATGGAGTACCCGACCGCGGCAGGCCGATCCGGGCGACTTCTATGACAGAGGCCACTTGCGGACGGCGTCGGAGATGGCGGTCAACTGCGGAGCGATGTCTGTTTTTTCTCCCGCGATCTCGATACAGTAGACCTTGCGACCCTTGACCATGACGTTGACAACGTATGTGTAGTCGATGCCGTCGCGCTGGTAGTCGAAGGTCATTTGGACGCCGGGTGTCTCGTCGCCGTGCTTGATCTCCCGGCGATCCGCGAGCCTGTAGCCTCGGAATTCCACGAGGCGCGTCATGATGGCTTTTTCCCAGAAGGCCAGGTCGCCGTTCTCCGGGTTGGTCTCGACCCGCAGGGTGATGGCAGCCCCTTCAGCCGACACCGCTCGGACGCGGGTGTCCCAGATCGGGTCGACTTTGACGAAACCCGGCGGCAACGAGTACCGGCAGCCGCACACTGTTCCGATCAACAGAGCTGCAAGTGCATATCGCATGATTCGCGTCATGGTCGTATCTCCCGTTCGTTTTTTCCCAAACCACATGTCCGTATCAACCTCGAATTCCCAGTACGGTCTCCACGCCGAGTTGGTCCAGCCAGGGAAACGGCGTCTCCGGCCTTCGGATCTTGGCCGGCTGGTCCTGTGCCTGGGTAAACGACACCTCGATGGTGCTGAAGGCGATCAGTTTGTCGAGCTGGGCGATTCGCCCCTTGATACGCTCGATTTCCTCGCGTACGCGATTCAGTTCGCGTTCGACCTCCAGCGTGTCCTTGACGTTTGCTGCCTTCTCGAGGATCGCCACGAGCCGATCTCGCAGGGCCTCGGCGTTCTTGAGCCGCAGTTGCAGATCGGTGTACTCGTCGGTGACATCCTGAGCGGTGACGTTCTTCGAGAGGGTCTGGCCCAGGGCCTTGAGCCTCTCGAGGATGGGGAAGAACTGCTTGGCCGGCACGCGAATGGTGATTGAGTTGGCGCTCATGGCCAGCATGTACCCACCGACCTCGTCGGCCAGTCGCTGGGTCGCCTGGACGGAAGCTTCGATATCGGCTACCGCCATGCCCAGACGGCCGGTGTAGATGAGCATCCGCTGGGCGGCCGGCGCAGCCGAGTCCACGCCCTTGTCGGCGGCCAGGCGGGCCAAGGGCCGCTCCATCGCGACACCAGCGGTCGGGGCATCGTCCGCAGTCGCAGGCGGCTCCGCAAGCTCCTTGGCCGCCCGCATTGCCTGCATTTTGCCGTAGTACGCGCAGCCCAATAAAAGGGGAATCGTAGTTAACCATGTGAATCCGATCAGAGCAAGGATCTGTGGTCGTGACCGCATAAGGCACCTCCCATGAGTAACCGACAAGGCCGGCCCACCCACAGGGCCGGTCTGCATCCTACCCCCGCCCCTGCCCAAGCGACAGTGCATCTTTGTCATCCATGTAGCCCCCGACGACATGGTTTGGTTCCCTGCCTTTTCGTTTCTTGTGGGCATTGCCGGCCGGTAAATGGCTGGGGGCGTCCCTTGTGGCGGCAAGGGGAGGGGATGACGGTCATCTTATCGTTTGAGCAGGACCAGGTACTCGACGTTTCCTTTTTGCCCCTTGATCGGGCTTTCGATCCATCGGGCGACGGCCATACCCTCGGCCTCGATCTCGGCGCAGACACTCTCAAATGCGGCCTTGGATTCGGTCGGGTCGAGTACGCCGTGCCGCAGGTGCCTGCGGTCGGTCTCGTAATGCGGTTTGACCAGGGAGATGATTCTGCCGTTGGGTTTGAGCATTCTGAGGGCCGCCGGCAGTATGCGTTTCTGGGGGGTCCAGGCGACGTCGATGGTCACCAGATCGACGTGTTCGGGCAGCGCGAGGTGCATGGCGTTGGTCCGCTCCAAGACCACGACGCGAGGGTCTGTTCTCAGCTCATAGGCGAGCACGCCGTAGCCGGTGTCGACGGCATAGACTCGGCCTGCACCGCGGCGCAGCAGGCAATCCACGAAGCCCCCGACATTGCTGCCCAGGTCGGCACAGATCCAGCCACGAGGCTCGATGCCGAACGCGCTGAGGGCGGCAGCGAGTTTTTCTCCGCCTCGGCTGACATAAGGTTTGTCGCTGGGCTGAGTCATAGTCCGGCTCAGGCAGATTGACGAGCCTTTCGAGGTTTCGGGGGGTTGGGTGTCAGTTGCGTGCCTCGGTTTCCCAGGATGAAAAGAAGCGCGGGCGACCGATCGATCGCCCGCGGATGATCTTGACCGATCCGGCCCAACGACGGAGACCTTACGCCTTGGCGGCCAAGGCGTTATACTTCTTCTGAAGTCGTGAAATCCGCCGACTGGCGGCATTCTTGTGGAGCGTTCCCTTGGCCGCCGTCTTGCTGATCGACTTCACGGCGGCTTTCAGCGCCTCGGCGGCCTTGGCCTTGTCGCCACCGGCCAGCGCCGCCTCGAATTCCCGCACGTCGACCTTGAGAGCCCGCTTGCGACCCCGGTTCCTGGCCCGTCTCTTGGCGTTTTGTCGAATCCGCTTCTTCGCGGAAAGTGAATGAGCCACTAGTTGAATCTCCTACCTTGTCGCGTCAACTCTTGCTGTGGAGGTTTTCTATGCGTTTCCTAACATCTCCCTTACGGTAGTTATAATCCCATTCTATGAGCTGACCGTAGATTTTCAAGGCCTCCGGGGCGTTGCCGTCAGCTTCGAGAGCGCGGCCCAGCCAGTAGTGAAGTCTCTTGCCGAGATCGTCGTTGGGGATTTCGTAGCTCGCAATGGCTTCCCGGAAGACGTTAGCCGCCTGCTTGTAAAAGCCTTTCTCGAAGAAACAGCGGCCGATGTACAGGCTGCATCGGAACCGATTCTTGGGTTCGTTTCGGGCCTCCTGCAGAACAGGAATGGCATCGTCGTAGCGACCGGCCTCGAAGAGTCTGCGGCCGTATTCAAAGCGGTAGTTCAGCTCGGTCGGGTACTGCTCAACGCGTTCCTTATAGACGGCCAGCTCGACTTTCAGTTGCTTGGCTCTTGCGGCGTGCGCTTGGGGGTCTCCGGCTTCCTCGAGCAGGCGAGCTTTTCGCCTGAGTTGTTTCATATAGATGTCATGGGCCCGCAGTTTGTACCGATACTCGTCGGTTTGCTCATAGGCTTTGAGCAGGATTCTCATGGCCTGGGCTTCCTCTTGGTCCTGCTCGCGGCGGCAAAGCAAATCGACAAGCTCATGGATCAGAGTCCCGTTGGTGGGATCGGCTTCGTAGCGTTGTCGCGCTTGAGCGATCAGGTTGTCAAGGCGGTCGTCGGACTGAACGAGCCGGTCTTTGTCGTGCAGGTCTCGCTGCGAATCCTTGTCCATGATGGAATCGGTGAACGACTCGGCCGACGAATAGCGCCCTTTCAGGATAGTCAGTTTTCCGGCGACATCGCGGAGGGCCACGGCCAATTCACCGTCGTGGGGTTTGAGGGCCCGGAGTTTGGTAAGGGCATCCACGGCGCGGTCCATGGCCTCAATGGCCAGGGGCGGGTCGGTTTCGGCGTTCAGGTCGCCAAGCATTTCATAAGTTTGGCGCAAGGTGATGAAGCGAGCGGGGTTGGGCTTGGGTTCATGAACCACCGCATCGCCCAGGATCTCGCCGATCCACATCGCGGTCTTGTCGAAACGGGCTTGGGCCGCATTCTTGAACAATGCTTCCATGTATCCGATGTTCCGCGGGTCCATGGACAGGAGCCGCTCGGCGTTGAGCATGCATGTCTTGTAGTCTTTCCCCGAGGTCTTATACTTCATCTGGTCGACGAAGCCGACTTTCTTGGGGCCGCGAAACAAGGCTGCCGCCCGACAGGGCTTGTGTCCCTCCTCGACAGCCTCCGGCCAGTGGCCGAGCCCAAGGATGTATAATTCGATGGCATAGTCGTAGTTCTTTTTGCTGACAAGCTCTTGGGCCCTCGTGAAGCATTCCTTGGCCTTGGCGATCTCGTCGGGGCCGAAAGTCGGTCGTGTTGGATTGGCAGCGCTCTTAGCCATAAGTCCTGTGTTTGTCAGGAGATCTTGGCCCGATACGGCGTCGCGCAGCAGGAGCCTTCACGGTGCCACGCCATATCTGGTGCCCAAGGCCGCCCGAGTCCCGCCCGAGCATGAGCTCCGTCGCGCCTTTGGACAGGGCGCTAACGCGTCGTTCACGCTGAGTGTAAGACTGCTAACTGAGATAGTATCACGACCGGCCCACGGGTCAAGGCAAGTCGCCACTGGCGGCTGGCCGTCGCGTGGATGAAGCACTATAATTTGTTTAGATCGCGCTGCGGTGCGCGAGAACAGCCTTGGCGACCTTTGTCACGGTGGCCGATACAGGAAAACGGAGATGCTTGTCGAAACCCTGCCGTCCATGATCGTCCGATATCCTGATCCTCGG
Source organism: Phycisphaerae bacterium (assembly GCA_035384605.1). Lineage (NCBI taxonomy): Bacteria > Pseudomonadati > Planctomycetota > Phycisphaerae > Phycisphaerae bacterium. The sequence goes on along the minus strand of DAOOIV010000002.1, from coordinate 78,650 downwards.
TTGCGTCGGAAGTGCGAGCCGATCAGCGTTTTTGACGATTCTCTGGCCGCTCTCGTCGAGAGGATGTTCCAGATCATGCTGAGGGACCGCGGAGTGGGGTTGGCCGCACCGCAGGTCGGTCTTTCGTGCTCGCTCTTTGTAGCCAACCCCACGGGCAATCCCCAGGACAACGCGGTCTACATCAACCCCAAATTGTCTGAGTTGGTCGGGTCGGTGGAGGGAGAGGAGGGGTGCCTGTCGTTCCCGGATGTGAGGGCAAACATCCGACGAGCCAGGCGATGCCGCATCCAGGCCCAGGATTTGGCAGGCAATCCGATCGACCAGATTGGCGAGGATCTTGTTGCCCGTATCTGGCAGCACGAAATGGATCACCTTGACGGTCGGCTGATCGTCGACCACATGAATTTCGCCGACAGGCTGGCCAACAAGAAGTCGTTGAGCGACCTCGAAGCCTCTTACCGCAAGCGGGCCAAGCGGAGGTAGATGGTGTTCTCGCCGGCGCCTGAGGCGCAACTCCGTAACTCCGCATCCGGACACAGTCTTTCTGATCGATATCTTCGTCGGCGCCGAAAACGTCGGGTATCATCAACACAGGAATGTCGCACAACGTCACTGATGTTGCCGGACCGCTATCGTTGGACCGGATGCGCATCATAGGGACGGCGGAGTCCGCAGAGCAGTCGAACCGAGTCGAATGCCGGCAGAGCGGCGGTAGACTGCCGTCGTCGGTCCTCAAGGAACGTTTATCTGGTATTGTATTGGCCGCTGACGATCTGGGTTCAGGACGGTCTGCCGCGGGCACGGTATCGGACACCCAGGGCTTATTTGCCTGTTACCGGCAGGATGATGCGTGACGGATGCTCCCTGCCGCAGAACAGCTGGTTGTGGGCCTTGAGCATCGTACCCATCGGCCAGGCCGGCCAGCCGGTGTTCGGGTTGACATCGAAGCGAGGGTAGTTGCTGCCAGTCACGGCCACTCGAATACGGTGCCCCTTGTTGAAGACCATGCTTGTCGACCACAGATCCACCTCGATTTCGGTCGGCTGACCCGGCTGCAGCAGAGTCAGCCGGTCGAAGCCCTTGCGATAGCGGCAGCGGGCCAGGCCGTCGGCGATGTTCATGCTGCGGCCGTCGGGGTAGACGTCAGTGAGCTTGACCGCGAAATCGGTGTCGATCCGGTCGCTGGCCACGAAGAGCCTGGCGGTCAGTCTCCCGGTTACCTCCAGTGGCTCGGCCAGTGGTTCGCTGGTGAAGGTGACAACGTCCGGTCGTTGCTCAATATCGCGCTGGTCGTATACTCCGGGAGCAACCTTTCGCTTGGTTCCGTATTCGTTCCACGACAGCAAAAGGCATCCGCCTCTGGTCGGGACCGGGTTGAGCGGATCATGGATGAAGGCTACCTGCTCGCTGGTCGTTTCCGGGGCCTTGCGCGACAGGCTGTTGTCAGAATAGAGGTAGAACGGGGTTGGCTTGGCGGGCACGGGCCAGTTATCGGCCGTATGCCACTGGTTGCCTGGCGCATCCTCTTCCCCCACGGCTCCCATGGTGTAGTACTGGACGGCCGGTACCTTTTCCACGCCGGTGTCGATGCCTTTGAGGTGAAAGTCAAACCACTCGTCGGCGCCACAACTGAACGGCGTTTTCAGTGAGTTGGCAGGAAAAGTCAGTTCGCCGATGGGCGAGGCCTTGGCTGCCAGGGGCAGATCGGAATCGCGTTTGGGTCCTCCGTGCCCCCAGGGGCCGATGATCAGCTTCTGTTTGCCCTTGGCCCCTGGTCCGCCGTCGTTATGGCGGCTGACGAAGCCGTCGATTGTGCCTTGGAGAAAGACGTCATACCAGCCGCCGGAATGGACGGCCGGAACCTTGATCCGATGAGATTCGGCGACAGAGTCCAGCTTGCGCCAGTGTCCGTCATAAAAAGGATGCAAGCAGGTGAGCCACAAGTTGTCCGGGTGGAAGCCCGCGCCGGTCAGCCAGCCGTCGACGAGGGCGGCCCGCAATGCGCCGCTGACGTATGAGGCATGGTGATACAGGCTGGGAGCTGCGACCATGATGTATTGGGCGACCAATCCCGGCGGGTCCGTCGGAGCGAGCATACATTGAGTGATGCCCATGGCCGAGGCTCCCTCGGTGCCGATTTTCCCGTTGCACCAGGGCTGGTCCAGGATCCACTTGATCGTGTCGAGACCGTCGCGGTTGTCGCCCCACCCGCAGTCAATGAAGGCCAAGTCCTTGCCCTCAGAATCGAACCGGCCGCGCATATCCTGGATGACCATGACATAACCCCGGTCCGCCTTGGCGCCATATTCACGGTTGAAGCGGGTTCGCCCGTAGGGCGTGCGCACCACCCGGACCGGCCATTGCGGGCCGCCGGTTGCTGGGAGGTAGACATCGGTGGCCAGAAGAGTCCCGTCCGTCATGGGAACCATGGTCGTCAGACTGGCTTTGGGGTCGGCTGCCTGGCCGGAGGCAGCCGCCGCCAACGCGGTGCAAAGACACAATCGGATGGGCAATAGATGTCGACATTGAGGCATATTGGCAACCAAGCCGTTTTTCCGGCCCGTCCTCTCTGCTGGGACTACTGCGGCGGTTCCTGGGCAACAGCGTGGATTCTAGCGGTCCGGGTGAAACCTCACAACGAGTACAGAGGCTGCTGCTGTTCTCGCTGGGTCGGTGGTGCACCGGCGGGCAAGCCGTCAGTGCCACCCGCCCGGCGTGCAGCCGAAAAGGGCGTCAGGGCGTGGCGACACCTGTGAAACCGCTGAAGGCCCAACTTTTCGGTTGGCACCGTGTCTACCGGTTGGCGAGAAGAGTTCAATGTCGTATACTTTGGGAGCAGCAGGGGTGAAGTTGGTCGAGGCGTTGTCAGGTCCGAGCGAGCCCATGATCCAGGCGATGCTCAATTATCTGCGGAGCATATTCACCTCCGAGGCGTATCCGCCTTTTCAGGTATTGCTGGAGATGGCGCTGATCGGCACGGTGGTCTACAGCGTCCTGCGGTTTCTGCATGGAACGCGCGGGGCCCGACTGCTGCAAGGCCTGATCATTCTTCTGGTGGTCGGATTCCTGCTTGTCAACGTGATGGCCGAGTTTCTCGGGCTCGACCGATTGACGGTGTTGTATCAGCCCTTTCTGTTGTCGGTATTGCTGGCAACCCTCGTCGTCTTCCAGCCGGAGCTGCGGCGAGGTCTCATGCGCCTGGGGGAGACCCGTTGGCGTCGGATCAGCCAATCGGAAATCGACCGCGTGGCTGTTCCAGTCGCGGCCGCCTGCACGCAGCTTTCGAAGAACAAGATTGGAGCGTTGATCGCCATTGAAAGAGATGTCGGACTCTCGGCTATTGCGGAAGAGGGGGTGCGCCTCGATGCCCGCTTGTCGGCCGAACTGCTCAATACCATTTTCTGGCCGGGCTCGGCCTTGCACGATCTCGGGGTGGTGATTCAAAACGGGCGGATCGCCGCGGCAGCCTGTGAGTTTCCGCTGGTCGATGCCGAGGGGGTTGACCACTCCATGGGCAGCCGGCATCGGGCGGCGATTGGCCTCAGTCTCGAATCGGACGCCATTGTGGTCGTGGTCAGCGAAGAGACCGGTTCGATCTCAATTGCCGAACGAGGGCGTCTGTATCCCCATATCCGCCCGGCCGATCTTTACGACACCATCTGCCGCCATTTGAGTCATACCCGGGTGCCGCTCGTGCCTCGAGAGGAGGTTGTACCAGAACCCGAGCCGGAACCGGTGCCGAGTCCTGCGGTCTCGGAGGGTAAGGTCGGCGATGAGGTTCCGGTGGGTGAGACGCTCGACCAGGAGGTTGCGGCCGACCCCGCCAAGTCACCGCACCATGAACCGGCGGAGGCCCCTGCATGAAAACCCAGCTCCGCCTCATCGCATCGACGATTGTTCTTACGGTGTTGATCTGGATCTATGCCAATCAGGCCAGCCACAGCACCACGACGCTGCTTGTTCCGGTCAAGCTTGCTCTCGCCGAGACCGGCGGCTCCTGGGCTCTGCGTGTTGCCGACGCCCCGGCGGACCAACCCAATACCCGACAGGTGAAGCTGACTGTCCGCGGCCCCAAGCAGGCGATCCGCATGCTGGAAAGTGAGACTGGCCAGGGGCGTTTTGCATTGACCGTCAAGCTGGCCGAGCAGCTTACCCCGGGCAAGACCAATAGTCGCAATCTCTATGCCGACCTGAGCGGTTCTCCCGATCTGTTGCAACGAGGATTGAATCTCCAGTCGGTTATGCCCGAGGTCATCGAGTTCGAGGTGGATCGTTACATCAGGGTGCCGGTCGAGTTCAAGCCGGAGGCGGGGGCTTTCAAGAGCGCGCTGGTCGGCCAGCCGACCCTTGCGGAGAAGGTCACCGCCCGCGTGCTGGAGAGCAAGGTGGGCAAGGATTTCGCCGTTTATCCGCTGGTCCTGCCGCTGGAAGATGCCATCAGGGAGGCCTTCGACAAGAGGCGAACCGAAGAGGCGGCCGGGCCGCTGAGTCTTCATTTCCCCGTGCAGTTGCAGTCGCTGCGACTCGCGGTTGATGCCGACTTCGAGCCGCCGGTTGTTCACGTGACCGTCGAACTGAAAGACCAGTCGAGCATCGAACGTAAAACGGTCCGCCCTTTGTCGGTGATGGTCAGGACGCAGGATTTCTTCGAGGGCTATGAAATCGAATGGGAAGACAAGACGGGGGCGCAATTCACCCAGTCGATCAACTGCCGTGTGCCGGTGTCCAAGCTGGACGCCTTTCGCCAGATCGAGAGCACCGGCATTCTGGCCTACGTGATCATCGACAGCAGTGACCTGCCCCCGGAACCGACGACTGCCGGACCGACGGCTACCACTGTTCCCGCTCCCACGACCAGCGCGACCTATAGACCCAAGCAGGTGCACTTCGTTTTCCCGCCCGGTTTCGAGGACATCAAGCCCGTTGGCCCGCCTCCGACGGTCAATCTTCGCGTCAACAGGAAGACGACCGACGCAACCGGCCTGCCGACGCCGGCGGCGTCGTGACGGATCGAATCGAGCTGCTCTTGCTCCGTGACAAGTTCCCGCGGACGGATGCCGTACTCTTGGAAGCAGAGCACTGGCGGACAAGCCGCCTATGACGGCGTGTGGAGGACAAGCCGGCGGTGGAAGCCGGCGCCGTGCCAATCCGGCCTGTAAAGCGATATAATCCCAGGCCATGAGCAACGAAGCACTAGAACAGTATGCGTTACGGCTGGCCCGGGATGCCCGGGCAGCCGGTCGAAAACTGGCCCTGACTTCGGGCAAGCAGCGGAACGAAGCCTTGCGGGCGATGGCTGCGGCCCTGCGCGAGCAGACCGATGCCCTGGTGGCGGAGAACGCCAAGGATCTGGCCGCCGCGGAGGCTAACGGCCTGACCTCGGCGATGATCGACCGGCTCAAGCTCGACGCAGGGCGAGTGGCCAAGATGGCCCAGGCGGTCCTGGAGATTGCCGATCAGCCCGATCCGGTGGGTGAGACCATCGAAGGGCGTATGCGCCCCGACGGCTTCAGGGTGGAGAAGCGTCGTGTGCCGCTGGGCGTGGTGGCGATCATCTATGAGGCGCGGCCGAACGTGACTTCCGACGCGGCCGCCTTGTGCATCAAGAGCGCCAACGCCTGCATCCTGCGCGGCGGCAAGGAATCATTTCACTCGAACGTGGCGATCGGCTCGGCGATCTCGTCTGCCTTGGCCAAGGTCGATCTGCCGGCCGAGGCGGTGCAGATCGTCAACACCACCGACCGCAACCTCGTGCCCATCCTGCTCAAGCAGAACGAGAGCATTGACCTGGTTATCCCTCGCGGGGGCGAGTCTCTGATCCGTGCGGTCGTCGAGCAGTCGCGCATTCCGGTCATTAAGCATTACACCGGCAACTGCCATGTATATGTCGACTCCGGCTGCCCGGCCGAGATGGCCGAGAGCGTGGTCCTGAATGCCAAGATCCAGCGACCGGGTGTGTGCAACGCGGCCGAGACGATTCTGTTCCATCGGGACACGGCCGACACGCTGTTGCCTGTGATCGGTAGGAAGCTGATGGATGCGAAGGTCGAGGTGCGCGGCTGCGCCGAAACCTGCAAGCGGCTGGCCGGCTGCAAACCCGCGACCGAGCAGGACTGGTACACTGAATACCTCGACCTGGTCGTTGCGGTGAAGGTTGTGGACTCGCTGCAGGATGCGATCGACCACATTAACCAATACGGCTCACATCATACTGACGCCATTCTCACGCCCGATATTCGCTCGGCAGAGGCTTTTGTTGCCGGAGTGGATTCCGGCAACGTCATGGTTAATTGCTCGACCCGCTTGAGCGATGGGGGGGTATATGGTCTGGGCGCCGAGATCGGTATCAGCACCGACAAGCTCCACGCCCGCGGTCCCATGGGTGCTGCCGACCTGACCACGTACAAGTGGGTGGTGACCGGCAACGGCCACATTCGCCACTGAGAACCAGGAGGCAAGTATGAAAAGAAAAGTACACTCGGCTCTGAGCGTGTTCTTAGCAATCGCTTCGACGTCTTGTGCAAAAGCAGCCGTCGGTCCCGCGGCGGTTCTCCGCGAGGCACCGCTGATCCGCATGCCGGGGGTTCCCAAGCCGGACGCGCCGCAGGGGGGCGCCGTCGATTGCAACAGTCCCTGCCATTGGGACGGCGACACGATGTACATTTTCTCGTCGGAGGGCCGTCCTTTTCGGTCTTCGGGGCCCGATCTGATGCACTTGAACCCGGAGTCCGAACGCAGCACCTACGACAACGAGAAGGGCTACAACGGCGGGCGGTGGATAGAGGCCACGCACAAAGCGGAGGACGGCAAGCTCTACGGCTGGTATCACCGCGAGCCCGGGGGCGTCTGCCCGGGCAACCCCCTGACCGCCCCGGAGATCGGAGCGGTGGTCTCGACCGACAACGGCATGAACTGGCGCGACCTGGGCATCATCCTGAAGGCCCCGGACGACTCGATCTTCTGTGACACGCCCAACAAGTATTTCGCCGGCGGCAACGGCGACTTCTCCGTCATCCTGGACCAACAGGAGGAGTATTTATATTTCTTGGTCAGTACTTATCACAAGGATCCGAAGGAGCAGGGCGTGGCCATCGCAAGGATGCGATACGCCGATCGCGATGGGCCCGTCGGCAAAGTCTTCAAATGGCACCGTGGGCAGTGGAAGGAGCCGGGGTTGGGTGGACGCGTCACACCGATCTTCGGTCCGACGATCGATTGGCACAAACCGCGCGCGAACGTTTTCTGGGGCCCTTCAATCCACTGGAATACGCACCTGGAGCGTTATGTGATGTTGTTGAACCTCGCCCGGGACAAGGACTGGACGCAAGAGGGGATCTACGTCAGCATCAATCGGGACATTGTCAATCCGGAGGGTTGGAGCAAGCCGGAGAAGATTCTGGACGCTGGTCGACTGGAGGCGTCGAAGTGGTATCCGCAGGTGATTGGGACGAATGCCGCCGGTCGTGAGACGGACAAGCTGGCAGGCCGTGTCGCCCGGCTGTTCGTGGCCGGCCGGTCGAGGTGGGAGATCATCTTCCTCAGGCCGGGGGAGGCTCGCCCGGCCGGGGTGATGGAGAATCCGGACAAGGCCGTCCGCACGCCAAGCCCGGCGAAGCCAACGGCCAAGAAGAACACCGTTACAAAGACTGCCCCAAAGAAGAAATGAAGCATTTGTGTTTGGTCGGCAGGACGGGCACCGCTCAAGACCGTTATCTCATGAGAAAGTTGCCAGGCATGCGAAAGCGCTCAACAACTTGGTTTATGGCGACATTTGTTGCAGCGGTACCTGTGATGGCTCAGGCAGCCGCGGTCGCGAGCACCCGGCCGTTTGATGACGCGCCGGCCGGCGACTCGGCCGCCATTCAGAAGCTCCTCGATGCAGCGGCTCCCAAGGGCGGCACGGTGGACCTGGGAGTCGGGCGGTTTCGACTGGATCGACCCATCATCGTTCCTGAGGGCGTATGCCTTCAGGGCACTTGGCAGGGTCCTCATCACGCTCAACTTGCCAAAGGCACGGTGTTCCTCGTCTACGCCGATGTCGGCCGGGAGGATGGCCCGCCGCTGATCACGCTCAGCCCATCAAGTACGGTCAAAGGGATTACCTTCTTTTATCCCGAGCAGCGGATCCCCGGGACCAAGGCCTACCCGTGGACCATCCAGGGACGCGGCATGCACAACAGCGTAATCGACTGTACCTTCGTCAACGCATACCAGGCGATGGATTTTGCCACCCACGCCAATGAATTGCACTATGTTCGCAACTGCTTCGGGTGCCCGCTCAAGGTCGGAATCCGCGTCGACCGCTGCACGGACATTGGGCGGATCGAGAATGTCCATTTCAACCCGCACTATTGGGCCAGAGCCGAAGCTCCCGGCGTACCCCAATGGCCCGATCTCAGCCGCTATCTGTGGGAAAACCTGATTGCATTTGACTTCGCCCGGACCGACTGGGAGTACGTGCTCAACACCTTCTGCTATGGAGCGAAGATCGGCTATCTCTTCCGTCAGACCCGGCACGGCACGGTGAACGGCAACTTCCTTGGCATCGGCGCCGACTGGTGCGAGCGGGCGGTTGTCGTCGAGGCCAGCCAGCCGCCGGGCCTACTCATCACCAACGGCGAGTTCGTCGGCGGAGAAGGCTCGGTGGTGATGATGGATGTGACTGCTTCACACGCGGGCGTCGTTCAACTCAGTAACTGCGCATTCTGGGGCCCGTGCCCGACCGCTGTCCGCGTCGACGGAAAAGGCAGCGTCAGCCTCAGCCAGTGCAACTTCCTCAATCACGGCAAGCCTCGGCAGCAGGGCGATAACGTGACCGTCGAGGCTAACGGGGGACACCTGAACATCAGCAACTCGCGCTTCGGGGTCGACAAGCCGGACATCGTGCTGGGCCGCCAGGTGCGCACCGCGATTCTCTCGGGCAACTGGTTCCTCAAGAGCAAAGAGATCATCAACCATGCCGGCGACGTGGTTCAGGAAAGCCTGAGCGCGGTCGGGGCCTTGTGATGTGAAGGCGCATAAAAAAGAGGATCCAGGCTCGCCGTCACCCGGACCCTCCAAGCCAGGCTGTCCGCCCTCCAGGGCGGAGACCCACAGCCTCTCTTCGGTATTTCGGTTACACGGGGGGGTGAGATAACTTGTTTTTCGAGATTGGGCCGGGTCTGAGCAGAAGAGGGGACGCCTTTGACTGCCGCCCAGGCGAAGCCCGGTAGGGTCGCCATGTGGCAGATCTTCCTGGGAGTGTGCCCACCAAAAGCGGGCGACCAGGTCCGGACCGGCAACACCTGGCCTGGAGCCCACGACCGCACAGTCCGAGACGCGCAAACCACGTTACCAACGGGGTTTGCGAATTGCAGGATATGGGGACTTTGTCGCGGTTTTGACCGGTTTGTGGCCCGTTGCGCGGTGTACAAGGTGCAGCACCGGGCGCGGGATTCCGCCATCGGACTTCTCTGGATCGTGTTTTTTCGGTAAGCCTGGATGAATCGTGACGCGTCTGATATTGTCCGCGGCCGGTGCGAGCGTGCATGGAGGACGGCGGATGAGAACCGGAACGACGCAATCACCCGCGAACGAGGCTTTTTGCCGGAGCGGCGGCTGGCCTTCCACCAGGCCGAGAGCGGCCCGATCATGGAGCAGCTCCGGGCCTGGTGCATCCGGCAGTTCGATGAACGGCTGGTGGAGCCCAACTCAGCGCTCGGCCAGGCCATCACCTACCTGGCCAAGCACTGGCAGAAGCTGACCGTCTTCGCGCGTCAGCCCGGAGCCCTGCTGGATAACGACGTTGTCGAACGGACTCTGAAGCGGGCGATCCTGCATCGAAAAAACGCCCTGTTCTACAGAACCCTGCACGGGGCCCACGTCGGCGACCTGTTCATGAGCCTCATACACACCTGCCAAAGCGACGAAATCGACCCCTTCGACTGCCTGACCGAACTGCGGCACCGCGCCGTAGAGCTCGCCGCCCAGCCCGAACACCGGATACCCAGGAACTACCGGCAAAGTCTCGCCGTTATCGGCGGCGGATGACCACGTCGGAAAAAGTCACGCTATGCAGGCTTCCCGGAAGGACACCAATTGCTGCCACGCCGTTCGCCAATCCCGGCGTGAACGCCGCGATCTGGTAGGCACCCTACGCAGCACTGGGACTGAGAAAAGATTGCAGGGAGAGCAATGAAGTCATCGTCGGTGTCGCCGGAGAGTGAATCCGGTCGGTGCGGGCATGATAACACGTCGTGCCGTTCTCCCGCAGAGCGCGCTCGTGCAGGAAGTATCATCCTCCGAAAACGCCTTTGGCCTTGAGTCCTTGGATGATTGCCGTCACGCTGCCCATAGAGACGATCTCGTCGTTGTCGAAGGTGATTTTGAAGGTCCTCTCCAGCTCCAGGATCAGGGAGAGATGAGCCACGGAGGTCCATCCGGGGACATCAGCGGCCGTGGTCTGCTCGGTGATGGACGCGAGCGTCGTCGCGTCGAGCTTCATGGCACGGGACATGCATTGACGAATCGCTTCGAGCACGGGGAACTCCAAAGAAGTTGTCAGCGATCAGCCGTCAGCCATCGGCCAGAAACATTTTCGAGAGCTGAAAGCTGATCGCTGACCGCTCTCTCTTCAATCCAACCATTGTTTCGGGTCCTTGATCTTCATTGGCACGTACTCTTCGGTGAGATACGTGAGCCGCTTGTTGATCATGGCTTCGACTTCCATCTTAAAGCCGTTCTGCATCATCTTGCGGATTTCCTTTTCCCACTGCTTCTTGCCCTGGAACCAGGGGTACTCGAGGATCTGCTTGGCCCGCTTGATGTCCTTGTCATCCAGACCGATCTTGACGTCGTCCGTGAGGCCGCAGCGTTCGTAGTCAAAGCTGGACACGCCAATGAACTTGGCTTGCGGGACGGCCATGCGTCGGCTTTCATAGGCGAGATTAATGGAGCCCTGCTTGATCACGGAGTAGATGTAATATCCCCAGGGGTCGTTATCGAGCAGGCAGTAGACGGGCAGCTTCAGCTCGTCATGCATGCGTCGCAGCAGCCGTCGCATGCCTCGGGTGGGCTGTCCGCTGCCGTGAGTTATGATGCAGTTGTGCTTTTCGTGGAAGCGGTCCTCGTAGAAGCGCCGCCAGACGGTATCTTTTTCGACATGGAGGATGTACTTGGCGCTGCACTTCTTGAACTGGATCACATCGGGCTCGCAGATACTCGGTACGGCATAACCGGCCGAGCCCATTCGCATACAATCAAGCGTATTGCCGTCGTCCACAAGCGTGATCGGCCCGACCAGGTTGCCGCGGTTGCTGGCATAGACATGCAGTTCCTCGCGAAGCGCGTCGATAGTGACCTCGAGATCCTCAATGATCGGATCGGACTCATCCTGGTCATTAAAGGTTTTCTCCTTACTGCCGGCCACGTCGTGCTTGCAGAGGTAGAACAGACCACGAATTGAGGAAGTCTTTTCCTCGTCGATAAGCTTCTTGCACTGGGCGGCCACCAGCATGGTCTGCATGAACTTCCTGGCCATGGACAGGTCGAAAAACTGGCGGGTCTGGGAGGCGTCGCCCATCTCAAGGATGGCTTTCTTGGGGTTGAAGTTGACGTTCGAGAGGGCCCGGATGGGGATTTCGAGCTTGGGGCTCTTGCGCCTCCTGGCGTTCTCGACGATCATCTCCGCAAGCTCTTCGATCTTGCGGGCCGTTTCCTTCGCTTTGGCTTTTGCGGCGGCACTGGTTCTGCCTCCGGAGCCGCTCGCCGGAACAGTTGATTTAGTTCTGGCCAATCAAACATCCTCCGTGCGTCGACGTCTCTTCACTCGTCCATTTGGGTTGACGCGGATCTTCTGCAGGCGGGGCCGAAGCTCCGAAGGAATCTGCTTCTGCAGGAGCATCGTCCATCAAGCCGGCATGGCTGGTGTTGGGGACTGCACCTTCATCCCTTGCGGCCACGGCGTTGCCACCCATCACGATAAAAGGTATTTCGGCCGCGAGCAGCGGCTGAACGGTCCGACGAAGCCTTTCCGGGGCGTTCGCCCCTGCTCGTTGGGCCTTCATCTCAACCTCCCATGAGGAACACACGGGAGTCATCGAGGTGGTCACATCAGCAATCTTCATACGCCACGATTCCAGCGGTTTCTGGTGCCACAAACCATGACCAGCGGCTTTGCGGAGCTTGAGGCTGACGGGCGACGCGTCGCGTCTCCCGTTGGCGTGGGCCGGAGAGATCCCGGCAGCCGGCTCACCCCGTCGCCTGGAAAAGGGGACCGGGATTGCCCGATGCCTCGTCCTGCTGCTCGACCACCACGGTATTCTCGCCGTACTCGGAATCCCCGCCGACGCGCTTGCCATGTTTGTCGAGCTGGTCATCGGCCTGGGCAGTCGCCTTCTTCGACATAGCCAGGAGGTTCTCGCACAACTCGGTCCTGTTGATTCGTTTGATGGTTGCGCAAGCGTTGACCACCTCGGTGATGTACTTCTCGAAGATGCTTCGTCTCTCGCCCTGGTACTTCATTTTGCGCCGGCGGTTGAGATAGGCGGACAGTTTTCGGCCGCAGTCCTGCAGGGCCAGCTTGATCTCGGCGCGTATCTCATCGTAATCGGCGATGGCCTCCTTGGACTCCGAGGTAAACGGAACCCACACGCTGGCCATATGGACGAGCACCACCATCGGGGCCTGCGGCAAGGCCCCGCTGCTCTGGGACAAGCCGTAACGGCGCCAATCGACGTCAATAACGCTCTTGTACATGCAGCAAGCCGACTGTTGGTAGAGCAACGGGACGCGGTTGGCGAAGCGGATCACCCGGGCCAGCATCTGCGAGCCGGAGCCGTTGCCGTTGCCGGTCTTGAGCTTACCGCCGCGTCTGAAGGCCCTCAGGGCATCGACGGCCACTTCGGAGTCGCCTTCATTTTCGGCCTTCGGGTCGGGTCCCAGCGAGCCGCCGTAGGCCAGTCCCACCTCGATTTGGAAGGGGTTTCCGCGATAGACGGCAGGGGGGCGCGTCGAGGCGGTGAAGAACTCGGCTTTCACGCCTTTGAGCAGGCCGGTCAGGATCTGCTCGGCACCGATGGGTGCCAGGCAGTTGGTCGGCGGCGACATCAGCTTGGTTTTCTGGATTGCCTCGTAAAGCTTCTCGGCTTCCTGGCGGGCGATGCGCTTCGGGTGGGCCCTGGGGCTGAGCCTGGCGGCCTGGCAGATCTCCTCGGCAACCTTCGGCCCGACGCGGCAGAATTCGCTCTGAAGAAAACCGCTGAGCCAGTGAGACTTGGTATCGTGAAGCATTTTGATCAGCAGTCCGAGTTCGACGCCATGTGGGTGGGGTTTGATCTCCTGGGTCTGCGCGGGCATGACGTCGGTGCCGCGGTCGTAAGTGACGGGTTCGCCGACCGGCGGGCGGAAGTGGATCCGGACGTGCGGATTGGCGATGGCGGTTTGCTCGATGTACTCATCGACCGACTGCCGGCCTTTGTTGTATGAACCGGCGAGTTCGATCTCGACCTGAGTACCGGTGTCCCAGTCGACCTTGATGGTTTCATCCTTGACGATGTTGGGCGCGTTCTTCTTTGTGTCGATCTGGATCTCGTAGTAGTGAGCGTCTTTCTTCGGTGAAATCCGCGAGGTGATCTTGACGCTCTTGCCGGTGGTGAGCAGGCCGTACATGCCGGCCGCGGAGATGCCTATGCCCTGTTGGCCGCGGGACATCTTGAGTCGATGGAACTTGGACCCGTAGAGCAGCTTTCCAAACACGTTGGGGATTTGCTGTTTGACGATGCCGGGGCCATTGTCCTTGACGGTCACCCGGAAGCGTTCTTCGGCGGTCTGTGCGATCCGGACTTCGATTTCCGGCAGATGGCCGGCCTCCTCGCATGCATCGAGGGCGTTGTCGACGGCTTCCTTGACGCACATCAGCAGGGCCTTGCGCTTGTTGTCGAAACCCAAGAGGTGCCGGTTTTTGGCGAAGAACTCGGAGACGGAGATGTCTCGCTGCATCTTGGCCATGGACTCGGCCGTGGCGTGTGTTGTCCTGGAACGGGCGGGCTTTCTGTCATCGGTGTCGTCGCGGCCGGACTTCGGGCCGGGCTTGGCGGTCGATCGCGGTGTCGAATGCGCGTCGGCTGCCTTGGCGGCTGATTGGGCCGCAGCAGGAGATGTCGTCCTGTTCCCGTTGCCTTTACCGGCGTTTGCGGGCGACGCAAACGCCATGAGCATCTGTCCGCCGTCCGAATGCTTTTTGTGCTTCACCATAGGGAAGCCGTCCCTGGCTCAGGGTCAATTCTCTCCACAAGCTCTCCCATCCGGCACCATGATATGACGCCGGGCTGTTGATGCAACCACCTACGGGCGTGCCGAGCCTGCCGCCACGTCGTTCTGAAGTGTACATCGGCTGTTGGGGGGCAAGAAGAACACCCACAGTGTAGTCGGCGGGCGTTGCGAAGAGTTTCAACTCAGGGGGAATGGGGATCAAGCCGTTCTCGGCTGGGGTATTCACGCGTGTCTTGCCCACGGAATCTCACGGAGCCGTTCGATCGGGATGGGGGCTCCCGTCGTCACGTCGAAACCGTAGGTTCCTTCGTCCATGCGCCGAAGCACCTGGTCGACTTCCCACAGAAGGCTCGTTTTGCGGTTGATGTTGGTGCGGGAGAGAGCGCACTCCCAGGCGGCCCGTCGCCTGTCTGCGGGGTCTGCCGGGCTGCTTGACAGGCGGGATTGGCAGACGGCTGCCTCTGCTTCGAGTGCAGCAAGCTGTTGGGAGAGGGACGCGCGGCGTTCAAGGAGAATCTGGCGCAATTCATCCAAGATCTCCAATGGCAATGAAGAATCACCGCGCCCTTCAGTGACGCGAGCGGGCACAGGAATGCCGGAGGGAGGCGTATCGGTTCTCCAATCCGCAGATGTTGTATACCCTGTCATTGGCAAGTCCTCCTTCGGCTGATGCTGCCCTCCCCGGGGCCGTCGTGCCAGCGGTAACCGGAGCCGGTCCATGAAGCCATCCTGATCCCGGAATCCGCCAACAGTTCGACAACCCTTGTGGACAGTTGACTCCCCAAAGCCGCGCACGAGGGTTGTCGAACAGACAGGCTCTCCGCAGGTTCCAGATCTGGCATCTGCCGTGCCAATGGTCCAAGCCTCACTTGTTTCTGTAAGTGATTTTGAAACAATAGTTTAAGAAAACGGGAGGCGAGACAGTGTCGGCCATATCTGGCTAGTAAATAGCCACGTAGATCGCTAAACGTCCACGAAGATCGTTATTTATTCATTCTGAGACTGACCTGCGGATCTTGATGTTGAGCTCTGCCATTTTTTTTCGGAGGGTGGTTCGGGTGATTCCCAGGAGCCTTGCGGCTGGGGCCATTTGGCCGTTGGTGCGTGCCAGGCAGGCGCGGATGACCTCCCGCTCGGCGGTCTGAATTACTCGCTCATATAGCTGACCATGGAACTGCTGATGATCGAGTAACCGGGCACACAGTTCTCGAAGATGGGGTTCGCGGGCCTCAGTGTGGGCGTCGGGCTGGGGCTCGAGGGGCGCGGGTGCTCCAGCCCGGGCACAGGCGCGAATGGGCTCCGGCAAGAACCCGATCTGGAACACGGAACCGCGGGCGACAACGAGGGAGGCCTTGATCACATTCTCCAGCTCGCGGACGTTGCCCGGCCAGGGGTAGTTCAGGAACGCGGAGATCACCTCGGGGGAGAACTTCTGCACGTTCGAGCCGATCTGGGGGTTGAATCGACGAACGAAATAGTGGGCCAGCAGGACGGCGTCGACGTCGCGATCCCGCAGAGGGGGCAGGTGGATGGAAGCGACTTTGAGGCGATAAAAAAGGTCCTGGCGGAAGCGTCGTTCGGCGATCATTTGCTCGATGGGTTGGTTTGTAGAGGCGAGGATTCGCACGTCGCAGTGGATCGTTTCGTTCCCGCCAAGTCGCTGGAAGGTGCCATCCTGAAGGACTCGAAGCAGCTTGGCCTGGGTGGAGAGGGGCAGATCGCCGATTTCGTCGAGCAGGAGGGTGCCGGAGTTGCACTGCTCGAACTTGCCGATGCGGCGGACGTCGGCGCCGGTGTAGGCGCCTTTTTCGTTTCCGAAGAGCTCGCTCTCGAGCAGCGTTTCGGGGATGGCGGCGCAGTTGACGGCGAGGAAGGGCCGATCTTTTCGCCGGCTGTGCTGATAGATGGCCCGGGCGACGAGTTCCTTTCCGGTGCCGCTTTCGCCGGTGATGAGTACGTTCACTTCACGAGGGGCAATCAGGCCAATGAGTTTGAAGACTTCGTGGATCGCCGGAGACTGTCCCACGATTCGGTCAACAGGCTGGTCGCGATCGGAGCTTTCGTAAACCGCAGGGACGATCATGTCGTGGCTGATCCGCAGGGCGTTGCTGAGGTGATGGATGAGATCCTCGCGGCGAAGCGGCTTGAGGAGATAATCGATGGCCCCGTGTTTGATGGCCTCAATGGCCTGGTCGCTGCGGGCCCGCTCGGCGATCAGGACGGCACAAAGCCTTGGCCATCGGGCTCGAAGCTGCACGAGCATCGTAAGGCCGGCTCCTTCGGGGGAACCCATATCAAGGAGGGTGACGTCGGGGGGCGACGCCTCGATGGTCTGGAAAGCCTCGTCGAGCGTTTCGACGACCCTCAGGGCGACTGAGAGGTCGGAGCAGGCCGATTCGACCAGCTGCCGGATTTGGGGGTCGGCGTCAACGAGAAGAATGCTTCCAGCCATGACGTCATCCTAACGGTAGCGCGAATGGGATTGAAGGTGTGATGTCGCGGAGTGTTCGGTTCGCCATCGGGGTTGGTGCGGTCACAAGGTCTCCGAGAGGGTATTGGGAGGATGGCCGGATTGAGCCTTGCGAAGGGCAGATTCCTGCCCTAATCTCCGCCGAGAACGGGTGTTGCGGAGTTATCCACGGTGGGTTCGTTCAGCGCGGTCGGGGAGAGGGAGATCAGGGATTTCAGATTTGAGGCTTCGGAAAAACAAGCGAGGGGGAGAGATTCTCCATTTTGACATTTGGGTTTGTTTCGCTGGACGAGCCGCGGGGTTTTCGTGCTGAGCGACCAATCTTTGGTTGTCAAAGAGCGCGCAGTCTGTCCGGGTGCTCGGTGCGGGACGAGAACACACGTGGTGATCCGGAGGTGGTGCGGGTTGCGGAGCAGGTGGGCCGAGCAATTGCTGATGGCCCGATCACCATGACCGATAGCTAAACGAGTTCCACGGTGGTCGGGCCTTTTTCGATCCGGCCGATGATGAGGGCGTCAAGTTGATGGCGGCGGCGGAAGCGACCGACGATGGAGTGGGCGAAGGCCGGTCGGACGATGAGGATGTAGCCTATTCCCATGTTGAAGACCCGGAACATTTCGTCGCGTCTCACGCCGAGGGATTGCAGGTAGCGGAAAACAGGCGGGGGCGTCCAGCTCTTAGTGTTGATCACGGCCTTGAGGCCGTCGGGGATGACGCGGTCGACGTTGCCGGGCAGGCCGCCGCCAGTGATGTGGGCCATGCCGCGGACGACGCGCTTGACCCTATAGTTGTGCAGAAGGTCGAGCACGGGCATAACGTAGATCCGCGTTGGACGGAGGAGCTCGTCGCCGATCGGCCCGCCGATCATCGGCACTACTGAATCATACTTAAGCCGGGCTTCTTTGAAGACCAGCCGCCGGGCGAGAGCGTAGCCGTTGGAATGGAGGCCGGTCGAGGGCAGGCCGATGATCAAGTCGCCGGCCTCGATTTCGGAACCGTCGATGATCTTCTTTCGTTCGACTACGCCGACGGCAAATCCGGCCAGATCGAAGTCGTCGGGTTTGTAGATGTCGGGCAGCTCAGCCGTCTCGCCGCCGATGAGGGAGCAATCTGATTCGCGGCATCCGGCGGCGATTCCGGCCACGATCTGGGCGACACGTTTGGGATCAAGCTTGTTAACAGCCACGTAATCGAGAAAGAAGAGGGGCTCGGCCCCGAGGGTCAGCATGTCGTTGACGTTCATGGCCACCAGGTCAATGCCGACGGTGTCGTAGTGACCGGAGTCGCGGGCCAGCAGAATTTTGCTGCCGACGCCGTCGGTGCAGGCGACGAGGACGGGCTCCTTGTAGTTGCGTTTGAACAGAGCTTCGCAGTAATCGAGGCGGAACAGGCCGGCGAAACCGCCGTGCTTGCCGAACACGCGGGGGCCGTAGGTGCTGCGAACGATGGGCTTGATCAGCTCGACCATGACGTCGTTCGCGTCGATGTCCACGCCGCTGTCTTTGTAAGTGATCGTCTTTTTGCGTTTGCCCATCCCGACAATCTAACGGGCGGGCAGGGGGCAGACAACTCCGACAAGGGCAAGTGAAGGATGAAGACGGCAGGATGAAGGAGGAATCAAGGCCAGGTCCTGTGAGTTCAGTTTCGCGCCCGCTGGGAGGTGGGGCGGCTGATTGCCGGCCGCTGAACGGCGACAGCTTTCTGCCACCGTTATCTTGAGAAGCTCATTCAGCGAGCCGAAGCACGTGATACGAAAGGCCACGTATCGAGCCTGAAGATGCTTGACGCGATTGCCGGATTATCGGCCCTAGCTGCTGGGATAGTCGCGCCGGTCGCGCTGCGGCGCGTCTCTGGTCTGTCTCAAGTCAGGCCTGAGCCCAAGCCGCAGCCGAGGGACGGAGACCGGCTGGAGCTGTCAGCGGGGCACATCCATGAGGAAGGCCGGACTTGCCCACTTTGCGGAGTGGAGATCAGCGGCCAAGACGGATGGGCGTCACCGAGCTGGGTCGCAACCGAGCGTGCCTTGGGAGGGGAGACACAAGGCGGGTTGGTTGATTTGGGCAAGGTGCTGACCGCCGAGGAGGAAGAGAAGCTGGAGAAGCTCAAAGAGCGCGACCGGGAGGTCCGCGCACACGAGCAGGCTCACAAGGCGGCCGGTGGGCAATGCGCGGGCAGCGCCAGCTACAGCTATCAGACCGGCCCGGATGGCCGTCCGTATGCCGTCGGCGGTGAGGTTTCCGTAGACCTCTCGCCGGTGCCGGGTGATCCGCAGGCTACGATCGCCAAGATGCAGCAGATTCGGCGGGCAGCTTTGGCCCCGGCCCAGCCGTCATCTCAGGACCGGCTGGTGGCAGCACAAGCCGGTCGTATTGAAGCCAAGGCACGCGCCGAGCTGGCCGAGAAGAAGACCGAGGGGGCATCCAGTGAGGGGTTGTCCGGCGACGGTGTTGCTGGTCAGGAGAGCAGCACCGAACGCCGCTATACCGACGAAGCAGCCGGCGAAGGCAGCCCGGCAGGGTTTCTACTGGATATTGCCATCTGACTCGCCGCCATTTAGCATTCCATCCACATCACAAAGCCGCGTATTAGCAGAGATCGCCAGGTGATTGTTGTTGAGTCGGACCCAGTTATGTTCAGATGGTTTTGTCTTACGGTGCGGAGGGTGGTTGTTCTCAATTGCGTCGTGTCGGCGCTGGTCGGTTGCGCGCTTCCGGGCCCGGGCCCGGAGCTGTTCCCGGTGACGCCCATGGTCGTTCGAGTCGGGGTCGACGGGAGCGTGGAGCAGGGTTATGACACGACGGGTGACGGCAAAGCCGATTGCAGCGAACGCGTGAATGCGACGGGGGTCGTCGAGGCTATCCGATTTGACGACAACAAGGACGGCTGCCTTGACGATCGCGACGCGTGGGTCGTGCTGGCTGACGTTCCTGAGCAGGAACGGCGTCATCTGATCATGATCCTGGACAGCGTTCCGTTTGCGATGGTGGAGAGTCTGTGGGCCGAAGGTCGTTTTCGCCTGTTTTCGCAGCCGAGTCGGGTCATCAGCCCGTTTCCGGTGATGACCGATTTGTGTCTGTCAGACTTTTTCGGCGTTTCGCCCTGCCCGGGTGTGGAGTCGGAGTACTTCGACGGGGAGCAGCTCAGGAACGGGTACGTCGCCTATGCGAGCAAGGAGAATGTTCCCTGGATGGATCTTGTGGACTGGCATCTGGAGCCGGCGACTCACGTATCGGTCTATCTTGGGGCGAAGAAATGGTACCTGCACGAGCTTCGACAGGTGCAGGAGCACTTTCGGGGGAGCGGCGGACCGCGGGTGATCGCCTACATCGTTGGGACGTCGGCTCTTGGAGCCAGAGTCGGGCGTGACGGGCATCAAGCGGGCTTGATCCAGTTGGACCGTTTTTGCCGGCAACTGGTATTTGAGTCCCGCGGTCGCGTACGGATCAGCCTTCTTTCGGATCACGGTCACCATTATTCGAGCAGCAAGCGAATTCCTCTGAGCAGGCTGCTGGCGGAGTTCGGCTATCGTCCCGGGAGGGGGCTTGAACGTTCCGGCGACGTAGTGGTGCCCGAGTTTGGGATGGTGAGTTGCGCCGTGATTCACACACGAGAGGCGGCGGAAGTTGCACGAGACGTTTTGGGGATCGAGGGCGTGGAACTGACCGCCTATCGCGATGCCTCGGATAATCTTGTCGTTCTGAGCCGGACGGGGCGTGCGCGGATCACGCATTCGGCGGGTCGATTCGCGTACCGGGCCGACTTCGGCGACCCGCTCGATCTCCTGCCGATCTACGCGTCGTTGCGGGCCGAGGGCAAGGTGGACGCTGATGGTTTCGCCGGTGACGGAGTGCTGAAGGAGGCAACGGCGACTCACAGCTACCCCGACGTCGTGCATCGGCTATGGCGGGCTTTCCACGGGTTGGTTCAGCATACTCCTGACGTGCTGGTGTCCACGCAGGACGGCTACCATTGCGGCAGCGCGTTCATGTCGAGCATCGTTCATCTTACGGCCGCGCACGGCAACCTGCGCAGGCCGAGCTCAACGGGTTTCAGCATGTCGATGAATGGTCGCTTACCTGAGATGGTCCGGATGGAGGATTTGCGCGGGGAGCTTGTTCGGCTGGGTGTGCCGCTTGACAGGCTCGAAAGCCGTCACTGAGAACGCTCGCGAACAGGGTGGGCCGGAGCCAAGTCCGCGTGAGGTCGCGGTCGTCGCGGCGACCAAAACCCTGCCCTGCCGGTGGGAAGGTTTCAGCCGGGTTCAAGCCTTGGACGTTCTTACCAACTGCTCCAACTTGGCCATGGCGGCGCCGGAGTCAAGGGTCTGGGCAGCTTTGGCGATGGCGGCCGGCAGGTCGGGGGCCAGACCGGCGACAACCAGGGCGGCGCCGGCGTTGAGTAAGGCGTGTTGGCGACGAGGGCCTTGGTCCCGACCCGAAAGGATGGCAAGGACGGCGTCGGCACTGGCCTGTACGGAATCGATCAACAGGGAATCGAGTGGGGCCATGTCGAAGCCGACATCGGACGGATTGATCGTGAAGGTTCTGACTTGTCCGTTGCGGACCTCGCTGACCTTGGTGTTGCCGGTGATGGTGATATCGCAGAGATATGGATGGTCGGCGACGCCGGTATATCCGGTGACGACCCAGGCGAGGGTTGCCCCGCGGGCGGCGAGCACGCCGGCCAGTGTTTCGGTCATTTCGGGACGGGCGACTCCCATGACTTGCCGTCTGGCCCCCGCGGGATTGGTGAATGGTCCGAGATAGTTAAAGATTGTGCGGATACCCAGTTGTTTGCGGACGGGACCGGCATATCTCATTGCCGGGTGCAAGTTGGGTGCATACAGGAAGGCGATGCCGCAATCCCGCAGGCAGCGTTCGAGGACGGGGACGGGCGCGTCGAGATTCACACCTAAAGCGGCGAACACCTCGGCCGATCCGCTGATGCGGGTGTTTGTTCGATTGCCGTGCTTGGCGACGACAGCGCCGGCGGCAGCGGCGATGATGGCCGCAGTGGATGAGACGTTGAGCGTACTGATTCTGTCGCCGCCGGTGCCGCAGGTATCAATGCAATCGGCATCACATCGGACGCGCGTGACCTTTTCGTTCATCACGTCGGCTGCGCCGGCGATTTCATCGACGGTCTCACCCTTGGAGGCAAGGGCTTTGAGGAAGTCGCCCATTGGTCCGGGCTCGACCCGGCCGGTCATGATGAGTTCGAAGATTTCGCGCATGTGTTCCCGCGACAGGTGGCGACCGGCACTGAGGTGAGCGATGATTTCATGGATCGAGATGGTCATTGTTTTCTCCGTCACAGTCGGAGCCTGCGGGGAAGCAGGCGTTATCAAAGCGGGATGATGGTTGCGCCCTCCGAGGCCGTGGTGGTGTAGACAATCGCGGGCTGCTCGAAGCGTGTGTCGTACTTGTTCTTGACGGCGGCTCGCAAAGCGTGTTCGGAGCCGCTGTCGATCAAGGCGATTGCGCAGCCACCGAAACCGCCGCCGGTCATCCGGGCGCCATAAACCCCGGGTACCTGCCGGGCGATATCGACCAAGGTATCGAGTTCGGTGCAAGACACCTCATAATCATCCTTCAGGGACTGGTGGGATTCGAACATGAGCCGGCCGAAGGTCGCGGCGTCGCCGGCCTTCATGGCTTCGGCGGCCAGCGGCACGCGAGCGATTTCTGTGATGACATGGCGGCATCGCCGGAAGACCACTTCGTCCATGCGGGACCGGTGCTGAAGAAGCATGCCCATGTGGGCATCGCGCAAGGCGATCAGCCTGGGGTCGGATCGCTGGAGGATGGTCAGCCCCTCGCGGCACTGTTTCTGCCGGACGGGGTATTGGCTGGATCCGATGGCGTGCTTCACCTGCGTATTCATAATAACCAGCGTAGTGTTCTCGAAAGGCAGAGGAATCTGCTCGTAGGTTTGTGAGCGGCAATCGAGCATCAGTGCATGGCGGGCTTTCCCGAGGACGCAGATAAACTGGTCCATGATGCCGCATGGCGAATGGGCGTACTCATGCTCGGCCTGGCGAGCCAGCAGGGCCAGGGGGATGGCCTGGATGCGTTGCTCAGCCATTGCCAACAGGGCCAAGGCGGAGCCGACCTCAAGGGCGGCCGAGCTGCTCACGCCGGCGCCCAAGGGGACATCGCTGTGGATGGCGAGGCGGCAGGGTTTGAGGGGGATTCCCTGACGGATGAGCATGGCTGCGACACCGCGGACGTAGTTTGCCCACGCAGGATCGCACGGCGAGCCGGGATTGTCGGCGGGAAACTCGACCGTCTCATTGAACGCGTTGGAATGCACGGCGATGCGGCCGTCGGGCGAGGGGCTTGCGGTGACGTACAAGGCCTGAGACATGGCGATCGGCAGGACGCAGCCGTCGTTGTAATCGGTGTGTTCGCCGATGAGGTTTACCCGACCTGGCGCCCGCACGGCCACGCGTGGGGCCGAACCCGGGTAAAGGCGGGCGTGCAGGTCCTTCAGTTCGCCGGTATTGACCATGCTCATGATCTCCTCAACAATAGGCGGTGCGACTGTAGGGCGTCAGTTCAGGCCTGTCAAGAAACGCCCAGGCGTGTACCCGAAGATGGAGCGGCGAGGTGCCCGCCCTATACTGGGGGCGGTGGAGGCCCAGGGAATTGGTGGACCTGTCATGTTCCGGCCGGTTCTGATAGACACGGACATGGGTGTGGATGATGCCGTGGCGATTGCGCTGGCACTCAGTTCCAGTGAAATCCAAGTAGCGGGTCTGGTCAGCGTGGCGGGCAACGTGTCGATCGAACAGGCGACGGCCAACATCGGGCGTCTGCTCGGCGGTCTGGTGCCGGAGTCGTTGCCTCAGGTGGCCCGTGGTTTGGGGCAGCGAGTTTCGCAGTTGAGAGATGCGACGCACGTGTTCGGCGAGGATGGCCTGGGCGGAATCGAGCTGGCAGTGCCGCCCGATTTTGCGCCGGGCGAATTCCTGGAGCTTTACGAGCGGCTTGCCGAGCAGCATGGCCACTCGCTGACGGTGTTAGCCCTTGGTCCGCTGACCAATCTTGCGGCGGTGTTGCAGGAGAAGCCGGAGGTTTTGGCCAAGGTGGGCCAGATCGTCGTCATGGGCGGGGCTATCTGGTGTCCGGGCAATGTTACCCGCTGGGCTGAGTTCAATTTTTACCGCGACCCGGCGGCGGCCGCGGCGGTGTTATCGGCGGGGTTGCCGCTGACGGTGGTGCCGCTGGATGTGACGCGGCAGGTGGCGATGGATGAATCTCACACCGCTCACCTGTCTCGGGGGGGGACGCGGGCGGGGGACCTGCTGGGCCGCATGATCCGGTTGCCGATGGAACGTGAGACGGCGGATGCGTTGCCAGGCTCGTTCGTTGTGCACGACGCGGTTGCGATGGGCGTACTGCTCTGGCCGAAGCTGTTCATGCGATCGAGGATGGGGCTGGAGGTCATTGTTTCGGGTGAGCAGGCGGGGCGGTGCAAACCGGTGGTAGTCAAGGACAAATCCCGCCAGATCGGCGTGGTCATTTCCGTCAACGTCGGCGAATTCATGGAGAACATGCTGGAGCAGCTCAGCCAGGAGAAGTTTGTGGTTTGAAAGCCGTCAGTTATCAGCGATCAGCTTTCAGCCGAAGAATGCCGGGTAGCGGTTGTCATTTTCTCCTGTGGTCGTGCCACGCGAGCGACGGCCTCGGGCGGCAGTGCGCGCGAGGCATAGAGGTACAGGGCGAGTGGTATCGCCAGCGAGGCCAGGGTGTATACGGCCGATCCCGATACGTGGAGAGCAGCGGATTCCGGCGAGGATAAGGAGTACCGCTCGGGTGTGAAAACCACGTTGATGACGTGGCCGGCGACGTTGCTGACGAAGGCCACGATGAGAAAGGACTTGAGTCGCTGCTGAGCTGAGGCTGGTCTTCTCCCAATCTCGCGGGCGATCCATATGAGCCACCCGCACTGGAGGGCTGTCAGAAGCATCCAACATGCCATTGAGGTCACGATGTTGGCCCAGGAGCCACGGACACTTACTGTGCCGTCAGACAAAGCGACAAGCCACAGCGCCTTTGTCCCCAGGGAGCCGAAGTGCGTGAAGGCTCCTGCGGTCAGCAGGCTGACGAGTACGAGTGGCCAGTCGTTGCTGGGCAAGAAGGCCGCGCGAGACAGAACAAGCGGTGGGTCAGACGCACTGCGACGCAGGGACCTTCGCCGAAGCCGGGTTGAGAGGACGCAGGCGAGCAAGATGGATGGGAGAGACACCTGAGCGGCGAAGTTCCACGCGGGTATGAACTCGATGATTCCTGGCGCGACGAATCCGATGTACGGGCTGGGCGAGACGAGCCTGGAGATGATGTAGATGGAGACAGGCAGCAGCGGCAAGGACTGGACCACGAACAAACCGATGGCGGCCTTGCGGCCCCAGTCGGTCTTTCGCAGCAGCCCGATGATTGCGAAGGGGGCGATCAGGAGCGTCACTACCGGCTGGAACAGGTAGCCGATCGCCCCGCCCATCTCAAAAAGGGGCAATCCGGCCCCTCCGGAACCGACGGCCCACAGCCCGTGCGAGAGCAGTTGGAGAAAAGCGGTCATGCAGGCAGCCGTAAGGTACCAGACCATCAGCCGGGGCCATTCCGGCAGGTAACTGCTCGCCATCTCCTGCCGGTCGAATGGAGCACCGCATTCCGGGCAGCGATTCTCTGTGAGCCCGCGCAGGGAGTAGCCGCAGTGAAGGCATGATGCGTCGGCGAGGGGGTCGTCATGCGGGACGGAATCGGCCTGCAATGATGTCGCAGCCGACACCTCGTCGGCTTTCGCAACATCGGATTGCCCGTGTACTTCCATTGAAGGTATCCGTCTGGCCCGGCCAGTATGCTAAGGGCGGTCAATTCCGTCCGCAATCTGAAATCTCCAATTTGAGATCCCCAGTCCGTCCCAGACGCAACGGTTCAGCAGGCAGGGATCCCGGGAGTATGGCACCCCAACAGACGGGCAGACTAACAGACCAATAGACTAACAGACTCCCCATCCGATCGCGTATCATGTGTGCGATGTTCCACCAGTTGGACGACACCATTGTGGCCGTTTCGTCTCCGGCCGGGACCGGCGTGCGGGGGATCCTACGGCTCAGCGGGCCGGGTGCGTTCGGCTTGGCCGCGGGTGTGTTCACTTGCAACGATGGGCGATCTGTGGCGGAGTTGGCCGGCCATCGTCGGGTCGCCGGCCGATTGTGGATGGAGGCGACGGCCTCAGTGCCCGCGGAGGCATACACGTTTCGTGCGCCCGCCAGCTACACGCGCCAGGACGTGATCGAGCTTCATACCATCGGCTCGCCGGCGGTGCTTGGGGCGGTTTTGGAGCGCTTGACCAGCGCCGGCGCACGGCCGGCCGAGCCCGGCGAGTTCACCGCCCGGGCGTTTTTCTCCGGGGCGATGGACCTGACTCGCGTCGAGGGTGTTGCGGGGATCATCCATGCCCGCAATGACTCGCAGTTGCGTGCTTCGGAGGCACTCCTGCACGGCCGTTTGAGTCGACGCTCCAATGAGCTGCGCGAGCAACTGATCGATCTGCTGGCTCTTATCGAAGCGGAAATCGACTTCTCCGAAGAAGCGGTTGAGTTCGTGGCGCCGCAACGGGTAGCGGAGGTGGTGAGCCGCGTATATGAGGAGCTGGCTTTGCTGATTCATCAGGCCCCCTCCATCGAGCGGCTTGAGACCCTGCCCGAGGTGATGCTCGTGGGCCGGCCCAACGCGGGGAAGAGCACGCTGATGAATGTGCTTACGGGCATGGACCGGGCGATTCAGTCGGCGATGCCCGGTACGACGCGTGACGTGCTCTCGGTTCCGTTGAACGTTCCGGGGGGCGAAGTGATGTTGCTGGATGCGGCGGGCCTGGAGGCGGGCATCGGTGAATCGGCTGATGAAGAGGATCGGCATCCGGACGCGCAGGCACAAGCCACGGCTCGTCGCTTGATGTTGCGAGCCGCCATGCTGATTCCGGTCGTGGACGCGACGGATTCGCCGAGGGAAACGCTTGAATTACTGCGGCGCATTCTGCCGCCGCGACCGATGTGCGTTGCGCTCAGCAAGGCCGATCTGGTCGGGGAGATCGAGTCGGATCGTCTGGCGGCAGAGTTGCAAGGAGCCGCACCGGTCCGGGTTGTCAGCGCGGTCACAGGGCTGGGTCTCGATTTGCTTCGCGAGGAGATCGGGAGGACCCTGTTTGCGGCGGGTGAATCGAGCGAGGCGGATGTTGTGATGCTTTCGGATCGTCAGCGGCAGGCGCTTCGGATCGCCCATGAGGCATTGGGTCGTGCGCGTCACCTGTGCGAGGAGAACAGGGAGGTGATGAACGCTGCCGAGCTGCTCGCGGTTGAGATTCGCGAAGCGATCAACGGGCTGTCGGTGCTGGTGGGGGAGGTGGCAACCGAGGAGCTGCTGGGTCGGATCTTCTCTCGCTTCTGCATCGGCAAGTGAAAATAGTAAAGAGACCCGGTGCAACTGGTCGATATAACGAACGGCGTTGAAACTTGAGGATTTTTTGCAGGAAAATCTCAGGAAACGCCAATGCTCTTTGACAAGCGTTGAGATGTTCGTTTGGGCCTGCTACCAGAAAGGAGATACTTCGGTGGCAAAGAAGAAAGCCAAGAAGGCTGCGAAGAAGGCCAAGAAGCCGGCTCGCAAGAAGAAATAAGCCGAAGCAAGCATCAGCCGCGGCTGGCGCCTGACAGTGCGTGCCGTGAACGGCCCCATCAGTGCGAGGCTGCGGCGGTCGTCTCTTCGCTGAGTACGGAAGAACGACAACACCATGTGGGAAGTACCCCTCGCCACGGCGTGGTACTTCCCATTTTTATGCGCCATGGAAGAATGCTTCGGGCAGTACTGAAAACGGCGTCGACGGACGGAAAGGCGCCGGTTGTGTAAGGCCGGCCGGCGGGGGGACCGTTCTCCGGTGCGTCGGTTGTGCCGTGGCGAACAAGCCGCGAGCCGTTGCGTCCGGATGAGCGGAAGTTTACCGGCCGATCAGTGAATTGCGCTGCTGATTCGCACGTTGGGGGACGGGGTGTTACGATCCTTTGATGGAGGACCGATATATCTGGTCAGCGGGCGGCGTGGTTGTCGATGGTTCCCGTTGATACCGGCCGTGCCGCAAGTCGGGACAAATCGAACGATGGTGCCGCAATCAGGTTTCTCGAAGCGCAAGCGTGGGAACAAGCCCGGGCCGATTCCGCCGCACGTGTGGAGCAACTATCCCGAGGATCGGCTCCTGGACATGCGGTTATGTGACCTTGGGGTGAGTCTGTCGCGGAGGCCGATCAAGCGTTGCATCGAGCGAATCCACCAGGAATTGGAGCAGCGGCAGATTCGTTTTCGGCCTCACTTCTGGCTGGGTGAGGAGTGGTTCACTCCGGACGGGATTCCGGGCGCGGCTATTCCCTTCTATCTGGCTCACCCGAGGCTGGCGCGGCTCGAGCGAAGCCAGATGCTCGAGGCCGAGGGGGGCACTTACAAGTGGTGCATGCGGATTCTTCGCCATGAGGTGGGTCACGCGATCGACCATGCTTATCTGCTGCATCGTCGTCGACGCTGGCAGCAGCTTTTCGGCAAATCATCGCAGCCGTATCCGGAGCGTTACGTTCCCAAGCCGAACAGCAAGCGGTACGTGCTGCATCTCGATCACTGGTATGCGCAGAGTCATCCGGACGAGGATTTTGCCGAGACCTTTGCCGTCTGGCTTCGGCCGAAGGCATGGTGGCGAAAGAGGTACCAGGGCTGGCCGGCGCTCAAGAAGCTGGAGTATGTCGACGAGTTGATGCGGGAGATTGCGGGGAAGCCTCCCGTGGTCACGAGTCGGAAGGTTATCGAGCCTTTGTCGAGGATTCGCAAGACGCTGCGCGAGCACTACGAACAGAAGCGGGCCCGTTACGGAGAAGGGCTGCCGGCCTTTTACGATCGGGACCTTCGCAGGCTCTTCTGTGGAACGGGCGACCACCCGCGGCGTGAGTCGGCGGCTTCGTTTATTCGCCGCCATCGTGCCGAGGTCCGGCGGATCGTGTCGCGGTGGACGCGGGAGTACCAGTACACGTTGGATCTGGTCATGCGAGAGATGATCGCGCGGTGCCAGGAGCTGAATTTGTACGTGCAGGGTCCGGGCGAGCAGGTGAAGATGGATTTTGCCATTCTGCTGACGGTTGAGACGATGAACTACATTCACAGCGGCCGCCGGCGATTGCTGATCATGTGAGCCATGAGGAAGAAGCGCGTTCTGGCCATCATGCACAAGGATCTGGTTCCCCCCGACAGCATCGAGGGGCTGACCGAGGCTGAGGTTGCACCGTTCAAGACGGAATACGACGTCATCGCGGCGTGCCGGTCGTTGGGACATGAGGTGCGGTCGCTGGGCATTCAGAGCGATCTGAGCGTCCTGGGCAAGACGATCGAGGAGTGGAAGCCGCACATTGTCTTCAATCTGCTTGAGGAATTCGACGGCGAGGCGGTGATGGATCATAACGTGGTGAGCTACCTTGAGCTGCTCAAGCTGCCGTATACCGGCTGTTCGCCGCGAGGTCTGATCCTGGCCCGAGACAAGGGGCTGTCGAAGAAGATCCTGAGTTACCATCGCATCCGGGTACCGGCCTTTGCGGTTTTTCCGAGGCGTAAGGCTGTCAAGCGGCCGAGTCGCCTCAAGTTTCCGTTGTTCGTGAAATCGCTGATTGAAGAGGCGTCGTTGGGCATTGCGCAGGCCTCGATCGTCGACGATGACGAGAAGCTCAGAGAACGGGTGGCTTTCATCCACGAGCGGATCGGCACGGACGCGATTGCCGAGCAGTACATTGAAGGGCGGGAGTTTTACGTGAGTGTGCTGGGCAATCGGCGGCTGGAGGTGTTTCCGATCTGGGAGCTCAAGTTCACGAAGGCCGGGAACGGCGTCCCGCTGATCGCGACGGCAAAGGTGAAGTTCGACCTGGAATACCAGAAGAAGCTTGGAGTGGAGACTTCGGAAGCCAAGGATCTCGCGCCCGAAGTGGTCAAGGGGATTTTGAGGCTGTGTAAGCGCATCTACCGCAACCTGGGGCTCAAGGGTTACGCGCGGATCGACATGCGGATGACGGCGGACGGGCAGGTGTATGTATTGGAGGCGAATCCGAACCCCCAGTTGGCACGAGGGGAGGACTTCGCCGAATCAGCCAGGGCGGTGGGCATTTCTTATGAGCGGCTCGTTCAGCGGATCATGAATCTGGGTTTCAGTCGAGCGAGGTAGATTGGCGCCATCGAACGGGGTGAGGCAGGTTGCCGGCTCGTGCGGATGGCGGCCTTGAGGCCGGCCGTTGGATCCAGTTAAGCTCATATGGGGCAATAGACTACGGGCGATCGTGGGGCGAGCAGGGATCGGGTGGCGCTTACGGAGGTGAAAGCCCAGGGGATCGGCCGGACTGCCAAGCGGTGACGCCATAAAAGGGGCCGCTCCGTTGCGGTTTTGCCAGGGGCCTCTGCAGGGCAAGCCCGGTCGGCTCGGCGAATCGGAGTCTCGGCTTTGAAAAGGCCGGCCAAGTCAATAGGGACGTGAACTTAATCTTTCGGCGGTGGAGAATCGATAATCTCGTGAATAGAATGAGTATCGGGCCCTTTCTCTTGGGATCCACGTTTTTCAAGAGTGGTCCGTTGGGATAACACGACATGCCGGTGGAGACTCTGTTGATCAGCGGTCCGCGCGGAGGCGGAAAGAGCACATTGGCCCGTCTTATAGCCAGTCAAGTGCTGGACCGGCCAGCGCACTACCTTCGGACGCGCCGATCGGCCGACGGATACACCAATGCGATCATACCTCTTGACCCGGCCAACGATGGCTTCGCGACGGGTTGGGCTTCCTGTTTTATGGTCGGCTACACTCCCGAGCGCGTGTTTGAGACTTTGCCTGACGGGCTCCGAGAGGTTCGCAAGATCGACCGATACGGATTCGCGATCATAGAGGCTGACGGAGATCCGCCGCTTCGGCATGCATACCCTTACGACTACCGCGTTTTTGTGATGTCGCCGCCAACGGACGTTCACCAAGTGTTTCGGGATACGCGTGAGGCGACCCAAGCGCTGCAGCAGGTGATGCAGGACACGGCAGCGTTTGCATCAGAGATTTTCGGTTTGTTCAATGCGGCCGGTTTTGACGACGGCGTTGGGGTGTCGCACCATGAGCCGGTTGTCATAGATCCTTGCCAGGTTGCGGTCGAACGGCTTGAGATTGCCGAATCGCAGATTCGCGGCTTTCTCAACTCGCCGCTGGGCGTTGAGATCGCGTCGCGTATTCAGCTTCAGCCCGAGTATCACGCTCTCGTCGAGTCGGACGTCGTCGTCATCAACACGGGGGTAGGCAAGGGCGGCGAGGTGATGAAGGAATGCGTCAAACGGATCGAAAAGCTGCTTGCGCGCGTGCGGCATGACGCCCGGCGTTCGAGCATTCTGTATTGGGGCAATTTCCTGGACACGAAGGATTCCACGCAGAAGAAGCTGCTTAAGCGGCTGCGATGCCTATTTGCGATGAAGTCTTGAGGCCTGGCGCGCCGGTATCGGCCGGGACTATGGTTGAGCCGGGGCGACGGGTCTTGTCGCTTTTTGGGAGGCGGCGGGCTCATTCTCGTTGTTACCGGGTGATTTCGTGTCAGCCTCGGTTGCTGACGGTTCCGGCTCGTAAGGCTGGCTGGGTAGAATCTGCGTGCTACCCGAAACCGCGTCCACCATGAGGATCGACTCGACGCGATCCACGACTCGACTCACGAACTTGACCGGACCCCGGCGGGGTTTGAGGATCGTGGCGACCTTGTCACCGAAGACGATGCTTACTCTGCAATTGACCATTCTGTTTACCAGGATGGAGACCTCGCGATCGCCCGAGGGAATGAAGGGGCGCAGGATCTCATCCTTCTTCGCATTGAGCGCGTTGGCTTCCTCTTCGAGCCGGTCGGCCTCGTACATCAGCTCTGTTGCTTTCTCTCTTTGCTGGGGATTAAGGCGCTTCAGTTGGGCGAGCAGAGGCTGAACGGTATTCCGAACCTTGGTTGCCGCCTCGCGTTTTTTCTTAATAATGTCACTCATCTTGGCAACTTCGAGGAGTGCGGGGGGGAAGACACCAACGGCGACCTGCGTAGGAACATCGACATCATTTCCGAGGGCCAGGACTTCGACGCCCTGGCGGGCATAGACGGAGCCGCCAATGATCGGGCCCCTGGGGACCAGGAGTCTGCCCATTGTCCGGATGCGGCAGTTCATGACTTCCTTGGTGACGATGACGTCGCCGGTCGCCTCGATCGCGGCCTCTTCCAGGAACTTGACCTGCAGCTCACCACCGGCGCGAATGAGGGCCTTGCTTTTTCCGGCGACTCCGCCGGCGATGATGACGTGGCTTCCGGCCTCGACGTTGGCTGCTTCGACCATTCCCTTGATGGTTATGCTTTTGGGGGATCGGACGAGGAAGGTTTCCACGACGTTGCCGGTGATCAGGACATCAGAGGGGGCGTCGACGTTTCCGCTCTTGAGATCGACGTCGCCATCGACTTTGACCTGTTCAACGACGGAGACTCCCTGCCGGGTGACCCGGACCATGCCATTGGAGGTGGCGTAGACGGTCTTGCCGTCGTCCGCCAGTTTGACGTTGGCGCCGAGTTCAAAACGCAAGAGGGAAGGCGCGCCGGGAATGGGCTTGCCGTAGACGTCCATGCCCGGCTGGGGCGGGGTCTCGGGAACGTATTCGCCGATTACCTCACCGCTCTTGACGGTGTGAATTCTGCAACTGCGGTTGTCGAATGAGGCATCGCCGGACTTTTCGGAGCCGGCTTGTTGGCGGTCTTCGACCGGCTTGAACGCGGCGGGTTGGCCCGCGACCGGTTTCTTACCCGAGAAGAGGACCAGGGTATCCTGCTTGTTCCGCTTGGCCTCGGCGGCCAGCTTGGCGACGTCCTGAATGCGGGCGGCCCCTTCATCGGTAATGCAGACGCCCAGTTTTTCGAGCGTTTCCTTGACGCGATCGGGTTTGACGTCCTCGAGGGCGGTTTTCCTGAGGTCGATTTCAACGCGCAGTTTGTCCTTGGATACGACAATGTGGGGATGGTTCTGCGCGATTTCCGGCATTGACGTTCTTGCGGGCCTACCCGGGGGCGTCCGTGTCGGCGATGAGTCTGAACGCCTTTGCGAACGCAGCAATCATGGGCTCAAGCACGCAATCTCCGAAGTATGTCTTGTCCGTCTCCATTTCACAGTCGTTTACTCACTATAGCATACGCAGGCACACCAAGGTTCTGCACGTCCCGCGAGCCTCGCCGATCAGTCGGGTACGGCCTTTCATCCGCGGGGCGGACGTCCAGACCCCGGTCAACCGCCGTCTGCCTGCCCGCAGGCGGTCGAGCACGCCGGACACCTCACGGTGCAAACATGTTGGAGGCCGCTTACATGAAGAAGCGGTACTCACACTTCAATTGTGCCGGCGAACCGCCCTTCAACAGGGAGACATAAGTCGGTTTGTCCCGTTTCCGTCTATCGGTTGGGACAAGGGGGGGCTTGAGGCTGGGGTTTGCCGTTGGCCGACGGCCGCACTGGCAGCCAACCGAGCCGGAACCGGCAGCTCTGGGAGATGCGTCCGAATAGATGAGCCCGGTAAAGGGGCGGCAGCAAAAGATTATCTGACGATGGTCTTGAGCCTGCCAATTACTCTTCCGTTGTGGTCCAGGATGTCGAAGGCGAGGGCACCGTTCATGGGGTGTTTGTCCCGGGTGGCCGGGATATTGCGATACACGCAACGGTCTTGGAAGTCGGTGATCCAGACCGGATGGATGGCGCTGCCGTAGGTTCTTGCCAGCGAAGCGATCTGCTCATCCGTGAAGGCTGACATGGCCTGACTGAACGGCGTTCCGAGAGAGGATACCATGTGACAAGACTCCAATTAAGGGGCGGCTTGCCCCAGCGGCCTTGGGCCGCGGCTAACCATACTCGCATGCGGTGGCGTGAAAACCAGGAGCCTATCGACAGGCCGGAAGCCTGTCCCGCGCAGCCGACACAGCCCACTGAGACAGGCTATAAGCCGGCTCTAGAAGTATCGGCGGCTTTGCGGTCAAAGCGTTAAGGCTGGTTGGTTCGCCTGTGAATAGAAATGGGTGTCAGGTATTGGCGATGTCGCAACTTCGGCCGGTCACTGATGTTATGGCGAGCCGATTGAGGATCGGCCGAGTACCCACGCCAAGACGATGACACCGAGCGCGATCCGGTAGATGGCGAACATGGTAAACCTGTGTGTCTGGATGAAGCGCATGAAAGCCGCCACCACAGCCCAAGCGACGACAAATGAGACCGCAAAGCCGACGGCCAACGGCATGAGTTGGTCACTGCTGATCTCGTGCCGATGCTTGTAGAGAGAGAACAACCCAGCGGCGAACATGGTGGGGATAGCGAGGAAGAAGGAGAACTCTGCCGCTGCGGCCGGAGCCATGCCCACACTCAGGGCACCCATGATCGTGGCGCCCGAACGAGAAGTACCCGGAATCAGAGACAGGCACTGGATCAGCCCGATGATGGCGGCCCGCGGCAGCGAGACAGCGCCGGCATCGTTGATCGACGGTGTTTTGATTGCCTTCTGAATGACAAGTATGAGAATTCCCCCCACGATGAGGGCGCAGGCGACGACAGAAGGAACCTTGAGTTTCTCTTCTATGAAGTGATGCGCGAGGTATCCAACGACGATGGCCGGCAGGAAAGCTATGAGCAGCTTGACGGAGAAATGTTCGTACCAGGGCGTGTGGGAGGGATTGAATGTCAGTCGGCAGAGCCGGCGCCAGCAGTAGATCAAGACGGCCAGGATCGAGCCGAGTTGGATGAAGATGTCGAATGCCCCGTTCCAGAAATGGAAATCCGGGTCGCTTGCATGGATACCCAAGAGCGGCATCGTCAGGATCATGTGCCCTGTGCTGGAGACGGGCAGGAATTCGGTCAAGCCCTGGACGACGCCGAGGATGACGGCTCGAAGAATGTCGTTCATGCCAGTTTCTCTAGAGCCTCCGGTGGCCGGAAGCTCAGCTCCATAGACTAAAGTACCTGAAGATGACCTGCCCGACGATGTTGGCGTAGATGCCGGCGGCCAAGTCGTCGAGCAGAATGCCCCAACCTGCGGGCAGCCTTTCCAGTCGTCGGGCCGGCGGCGGCTTGATGACGTCAAAGAGGCGAAAGAGAAAGAACTGGACGGCCAGCACCGTCAGTGCCTGGCGGAGGCTACCCATGGGCAACGCGACGAGCGAGATCCATTGTCCGGCGAACTCGTCGATGACCACGGGTCCCGGGTCGCCGGGTTTGCGGGATCTGGCGGCGAAATAATCGATGGCCCAGGGGCCCCAAGCGACGCAGCCGATGCCGGCCAGCAATGTCAGCAGTACCCAGATGACGTTGAGAACAGCCGGGTCGGTCGCGGACTTGTGGCAGATCGTCCATGCGGCCGTGCCCGCCAGGATTGCTCCGGCAGACCCGAAAGTGCCTGGGGCCAGCGGGGCAAAGCCAAGCCCCAGCCCGGTTACCGCCCATTTACGCATCATGTGGTCGGCCTCGACGTCTCGGAGAGCAGATGGCGGGCGGCGTGGAGATAGGAGAAGCCGGAGAGCACGGTGATGATGACCGTCAGGTAGATGAGCGGCGCTCGGAGGCCGACGGCGAACGCCAGTGATTGTGGATGGCCGACGGTAACCAGAATCCACCCGACGGTCACGGACTGCAGGAACATTTTGGCTTTGCCGTGGATATTTGCGCCGAAGGACGTTCCAGCGGCCTCGGTCACGCCGCGGAGGCTGGTCACCAACAGTTCGCGTCCGAGGATGACGACTACCATCCACATGGCGACATCGGTGACTTTTCGGCCGGCGGAGTCGATGAAGCCGTCGCCGGCCAGAAAGATATAGGCTCCGAGAACGAGGATCTTGTCCACGAACGGATCGATCAGACGACCAAAGGACGTCACCTGATTATGCTTGCGGGCCAAGTAGCCATCAATCACGTCGGTCAAGGCGGCGACGACGAAGAGAGCCAGGGAGAAATCCATAAGCCAGGCCTTGGGGGCCTTAGCGTCGTATTGTTCGAGGCAAATAAAAAAGACGATTGCCAGCAGCAGCCGGCCGATGGTGATCTGATTTGGGAGGTTAATCTTCATGGTTTTTCGTGGTGTTTCCGACGGGATCCAACAGGCTTTCCAGCGTGGGCCTGGATCGTCCCGCCTCACGTCGGCTTGTTCTTCCGGTCTTTCGGTTCGGCAGGATATCGTCGACAGGGCGGGCAATCAAATCGTAACCCTCCGAGGCTTCGCAACGGACCTGAACAAACCGGCCGGGGTGGACTTTGTCGGACAGGACATAGGTGACCGCATCGACATCGGGTGCCTGACCCGCATGGCGGGCGATGTACCGGCCTCTGGCGGCCTTCTCATCCACGAGGACTTCGAGCACGTGGCCTTTGAGGCCGGCGGCGTGGGCGAAGGCGATCTCCTGCTGAGTTTTCATGATTACTTCAACGCGCTGCTGTTTGACTTTTTCGGGGAGTTGTGCTTCGAATCGGCCGGCCGGGGTATCCGGCTCTTGAGAATAGGCGAACACCCCCACGGCCGCAAAACGCATCTGCCTGACAAAGTGGATCAACTCGTCGAATTCCTCTTCGGTCTCGCCTGGAAAACCCGCAATGAGGGTTGTGCGGATGGCGACATCGGGGACGCGACGGCGAAGCTTGTCGAGAAGCGCCTCTATCTGAGCTCGCGTTACCCGGCGGCGCATGGCCTTGAGGATGCGATCGTTGATGTGCTGCAAAGGCAGGTCGACGTATTTGACCACCTTGGAGCATTCTGCAACGGCGTCGATCATGTCGTCGGTGAAAGCCGTGGGGTAAGCGTAGAGCAGGCGAATCCATCGCAGCCCGTCGAGTTTATCGAGTTGCCGAAGCAAGCCGGCCAGACCCGGCCGGTAGTGGAGATCTTTTCCGTAAGCGGTGGTGTCCTGGCCGATGATGTTGAGTTCCGCCGCACCGTCGGAGATCAGTTCCCGGGCTTCGGCAAGGACGACTTGAGGGGGTTTTGATCGCATCGGGCCACGGATGGCCGGGATGTTGCAGAAGCTGCACTTCTGGTTGCAGCCCTCGCTGATCCGCAGGTACGCATAGTGGCGGGGCGTCAGGCGGAGGCGAGCGGTATCCAATGCAACGTGGGGGTGGTACGCGCCCAGGTAGAGATCGGCCTGGCGGCGATGGCCGGCCTTGGCACCCGACCTGCGCCGGGGTTGTGACGGGGGCGCTGCCGGTTTGGTCGTTCCGGCCAGTACCGCGTCAGGGACGTCGTCTCGGCGGTGGACGCTGACGAGGGCGTCGATTTCGGGGAAGGCGTCCAGCAGCGCGTGCCCGTCGCGCTGGACCAGGCAGCCGACCACCACGATGCGGCGGCAACGGCCGGACCGTCTGTAACGCAGCATCTCGGCGATGACTTTGTGGCCTTCGGCCCGCGCGGCTTGGAGGAAACCGCAGGTGTTGATCACAATAATGTCGGCGTCGGCCGGGTCGGCGGCTATGACGGCCCCTCGTTCCGCCAATTGGCCGAGGATCTTCTCAGAATCCACCAGGTTCTTGACGCATCCCAGCGAGACAAGAGCAA
This sequence comes from Phycisphaerae bacterium, assembly GCA_035384605.1. NCBI lineage: Bacteria > Pseudomonadati > Planctomycetota > Phycisphaerae > Phycisphaerae bacterium. The sequence continues at coordinate 41,293 of DAOOIV010000002.1, read as the reverse complement.
CTGTTGTTGGCTCAGTCACAAACGGCCCTCAAGCAAGAACGCGGCTGCGACTCGCGCGACCTCTTGATCGATGCCCACAGCATATCTGTCAAGGGGCTGGTGGAAAAGGCCGACGCTTACCGGCCCGGCGTTTTTTGTGGTGCCAAGACTCAGGTACTGTCGCTGCGGCGGTCTCACTGACGGGGCTTGCAGGCGGTGGGCGGAGCCGGTTAACATGATCGTACCCGAGGCACCCCCCAAAGTCCGTCTGGTTCACCCCGGCTGGACGGCACGGCCTCGGGTTTTTTTGCGCTGAAACTGGCGAGGCGGTCTTCGGGTGCGATGATGTCCTGGCGCGGTCGCCGGTTGTGGTGGCGTGGGCGGAACGGGATTCTTGGTATTCGGCAGGTCATTTCGCAAGCACCACGGGCGACTTGCCCGCGTGCGCGAGGGACACGGGCAGGCAAGCTACCGGTGGCACACACTGGCGACGTGTCACGGGGCCTGGAAGATGGGGCCCGTGACAGAAGCGGCGGCACTCCTGGCGGCTGACCCGGTTGTCGTGAACGCAAGCCGAAAGCAGACCGCTGTAGCGGTCTTTCCCGAAGGGCAAACAGGTCGGTCGTTTTACGACCGGTTCACGGTCGGCCGATTCCTCCTTCACGGTGTTACCCCATCAAGCCCGTTTTGGCGGGCAAACCCGCTGAACGGGGTTGATCGCCCAACCTGGACCGGTCGGCATGCCCGCCCAGACTGTCATGTACCCCGGAAGATGGGCGCATCGTGATACCACTCGACGGCGTGTCGTTGCCTGATAGAATACGGTGGTCGTGTTCGTTGGAGTGTCCCAAGCGTGAGACTATCGACAAGGGAGCCGGGTTGCAGATGGGTCGCGGTCGTCTGGCTGGCCGCGATCGTCGGCTGCACGCAACCGGACATTCGTCCGGAGACAGCACTGTTGGAGCGGCCCTACCGGTACTCCGACCGTGATTGGGCCCGCGTGCTTCAGGCTTATGTGCGAAACGGCCTTGTTGATTACGTCGGGTTGGCGGCGCACCCCGAGGATCTGGACCGTTACTACGCGCTGCTGAGCGTGACCGGCCCTGCCAGCACGCCGGATCAGTTTCCCACGCGTGCGGCGGCGACGGCTTACTGGGTTAATGCTTTCAATGCGATGGTGTTGAAGGTGGTCCTGCAGCACTACCCCGCCCGATCCGTGTACGACGTGTCGTTGCCACGGCTGGAGACGGAATACACCTTCCGCGTGGATCGGCGAATCGTGACCCTTGCGGAAGTCGAGCAGGAGATGCTTCGAGCCAGCGATAATGACGTTCGGACGTTGTTTGCAACGAGTCGCGCGGCGGTCAGCACGCCGCTTCTGGGTCAGGAGCCGATCCGCGCTGAGGCGCTCGATCAACAATTGGCGGCGGCGGCGGCGAAGGCTTTGGATGATCCGCGCATCCTGCAAATCGATTCGGCCACTCATTCGATCTATGTCTGGCAACTCATCCTGCGACGTCGGAATGATTTCGAGGATTACTGGCGCAGCCGCCGGCGGGCGTCGACAGGCAAGCTGCTTGACTCGCTTGCGGACATGGCTTCGCCAAGGCGGAGACAGGCTCTGCGGGCCGCGGTTGGGTATTCATTCCGCCCCATCCGGTTCGACGGCACACTGAATGCCGTGGATCAGCCGCGGTTGCAGGTTGTGCCGTGACGGGAAGACGGGGGAGACCGGTGTATGCCAAAGCTCGACCCGGCGGCTGTTGACTTCGTGAGCCACCTAGCCGGCAGCGATGGTTATGCGACGTACCTACGTGATACGTTGCTGAGTCTGTGTGCGGTGGACACGGCGCCCGATTCAGACTTGGCCTCAACCGCATCACGAGAACAGCAGCTTTTTGACCTGATTCAGCGAGAAGTTGAGGGCTTGCGTGATTGCAGCGGGGAAGTGGAACGTCCGCCTATCGACCCCGCGATCGAGTCAGAGCCGGCGTACACCGCGCCGGGATACGCGGCTGATCGGCGGGGGCGGGTGCCGCCGGCTGAACAGGTCTATGCAGGCCGGACGAACCTGGTGGTTATCTTCGACGGGAACCCCGGTACGAACCCACGACCGGTGGTTCAACACGCTCACGTGGACATTGTGCCATTCTGGACGGCACCGCGAGCGGTGGGGCATCGCGTCGTCGGGCGCGGGGCGTGCGACAACAAGGCCCAGGTAGCGGTGCTTCTGGCACAGATGCGCCTGTTGGACGAGTTGCAGCGTCATCTGGGGCGTCAGGGCCGGCGCGGGCGCGTGTACCAGTTTGTCATTGACGAGGAGATTGGCGGAAACGGCTCGCTGTCGCTGGCGATGGACCCGCGGTTTTCGGGTTGCCCAATGATCGTGCACGAGTGTACGGGGCTTGTTCCCTACTGTGCCCACCGGGGGTGTGTGTACTATCGATGCCGGTTGTCGGTCGGCAACGGCACCGAGGGCAACGCGTTGAAAATGGTTCCGTACGTTGTCACGGCGCTGGATGAGGAGGGTCGTCGCTTCCAGGAGGAGACGCGCCATCCGCTGTTCGGGCTCGAGCACGTTCAGGCGAACCCGGGCATCCTGGGTCCTTACGGCAGGACGCCCGGAACGGTCTGTGATCATGTGGCGGTGGTGGTGGCTCTGGGTTCGCAGGCAAGTCCAGAAGAGGCTGCGGTGAGCATCGAGCGATGCCTGGCGGATTCGCTAAGGGCATATTGTCGCAGACATGGCGACAAGACCGTCATACTTGACGCGGCCACCGGCAAGCCGATGCTTGAGAAGCACTTCTCGGTTGAATGCGTCTCTCAGTCAGGGCCGCCTGGGTTTCGCATCGATGTTTTCGGCGTTGGCGGGCACATGGGTGCTTTGTCTGAATGCGACAACGCGATCACCAAGGCAGCGTACATGTTGCGTGGTCTTCTCGATTCGGCGGATATCCCTTTGCGGGATGTGATCGTTCGACTGGCCGATGCGGATGAGGAGGCGGCCGAGGTTGTGCTCGAGGGTGGGCAGGGGTTCACACCCTGTCATCGTATGGAGGACATCGAAGCTCGACTGGCGGCGGCGGCGCGGCGAGGGGCGATGGATTGCAGCGCGGCTTGCGGTTTCCGTTTTGACGAGAGCATGATCGAAATGAGCTTTGACCGGCTGCACAATGATGCCTACGCGGCCGACCCAGGCATCGAGCCGATGCGGGCTCTGCTGGCCGCTCGCGAGGCGGTCGGGTTGCCGCCGGTCGAGGTCGTCGGTTGGCGGACGAGTTGCGACGCCCGGTTGTACCATGCTCGGGGGTATCCCGTGGCCATCTTCGGGGCCGGCCGTCTCGATGTTGCTCATAGCGATCACGAATACGTGGATATCGCCGAGATGCAGCAGGCCCTGGCGATCAGCACGCTGGCTGTGTGGAGCATGATGATGTAGGTCGGGCTTGCCCGACGCTTGGCCGGGCTGTCGTTGGCGTGCAGAGCACGGCCTACTTGGTCAACAGGCCCTTCTGTTGCAGGTAGTCCAGGACCTGGGTGGCGGCCTCTTGCGGGGTCACCTTGTCGTTATGGATGACCAGTTCGGGCTTGAGCGGGGGCTCATAGGGGTCGTCCACGCCGGTAAAGCCCATGCCCTTGCCGGCGGCGAGTGCGTCGCGGGCCTTCTTGTAAAGGCCCTTCGGGTCGCGCTGTTCGCATTTCTCGATCGGGACGTCGACGAAGACCTCGATAAAGGCCAGGCCTGCCTCTTCGTGGATTTTACGGGCCTGGTCGCGGTCCTTGCGGTAAGGGCTGATGAAGCTGGTGAGTATGATGCAGCCGGCGTCGGCGAAGAGCTTGGCGACCTCGCCGATGCGGCGGATGTTCTCCTCGCGGTCGGCGGCGGAGAACCCCAGATTCTTATTCAGGCCGTGGCGGATGTTGTCGCCGTCGGCCACGTAGGCCAAGTGGCCTCGCTCGACGAGGGCGTGTTCGACCGTGAAGGCGATGGTGCTCTTGCCGGAGCCGCTGAGGCCGGTAAACCAGATGGTCGCGCCTTTCTGCCCGAGGAGCTTTTCGCGGTCGGCCCGACTGACGTGACCTTCATGCCAAGTGATGTTTGTTGCCTTGATCTCCGTCATTTGTATCCCTTTGCAGAACCCGTCGTTTCTCACTCAGTGTTGAAACGAGTGGGGTAGTATAAGAATCTGCCAGCCTGGGCTCAACCGGTCGGCAGGAGTAGGATGTCGCCTTGTCGCGGGAAGGGAATCCGGCCATAATTCCCGGCCATGAGTGAAGCATCCCGATTGAAGATTGTGGTGACCGAGCGGGCCAGCGAGGCGGCGATGGCCCGGCTGGCGGCCGTCGGCGACGTCGTTGTGCTTCCCAAATGCGATGAAGCCAGTCTGATTGAGGCGGCTGCAACGGCGGACGCAATGGTTGTGCGGACGTACTCGTTGATCAACGCGAAGGTGATCGAGGCGGCAAAGGCGGGTGGACGGCTGAAGGTCATTGGTCGGGGCGGAGTGGGTCTGGACAATATCGACCTGAAGGCGGCGCTGGATGCCGGCATCAAGGTGGTTTACACGCCAGCCGCTTCGACGCACGCGGTTGCCGATCTGGTGGTGGGGCTGATTATTGCGCTGCAGCGGCGGGTGGTGGAGAACGATAAGGGGATGCGGGGCGGCGAGTTCGATTCCATCCGGTCAGTCAGGCCCAGGGCCAAGGAGCTTCGCCACCAGACGGTGGGCGTGATCGGCATGGGTCGGATTGGGACGGCCGTGGGTTTTCGACTGGCCAACGGTTTCGGGACTCGGATCATCTATCATGACATCCGCGAGATCGGATGGCTGCCGTTTCCGGCCGAGAGCAAGAGCAGCCACGAGGCGGTGTATGCTGAGGCCGACGTGGTTACCCTGCACGTGCCGCTCACGAAGTTGACGCGAGGAATGATTGATGCTGATGCACTGGCGTCGTTCAAGCAGGGCTCATACCTGGTCAACGCTGCTCGCGGGCCGGTTGTGGTGGCAAGGGCGCTGGCCGAAGCTTTGGAATCGGGGCATCTGGCCGGAGCGGCGGTCGACGTGCACGATCCTGAGCCGCCGCCGGCGGATTACCCGCTTCTGGCAGCGCCCAATTGCGTGTTGACCGCGCACATTGGAGCCCGCAGCCCCGAGGGCTTGGCGGCCATGGACGACGTGGTCGACGATGTCATTGCGGTTCTGCAGGGCAAGGAGCCGAACTGGCCCGCCGGCCCAGAGTTGATTGAGTAAGGCGCGGTCGGAGCCACCAAAGGAGGCGGAGACCTGGCGTCCCGGCTGAATAATGCGGCAGGCCTCGGTCGCTGCGGCGACCTCGACGCCGCCGTACCGACCGGGCCGGAGTGGATCGGGTGAGATGCGCGTCGGGTGCGATGCTCACGGCTTTGCGTGTGCATGTTCGCTCGAATCGGTCGATATTCGTAGGAGCGGCTTGCGGCCGTGAGGCTTGATGAGCCGGGGCTCACTGCCCTGCTGTTTCATGGAAGACCGGCGGCATAAAGCCGCCGGCTCGTCAAGCGAAGGATGGTTTTTGGGCATTGGGATGTGATTCTATGTCAACATATCTTGTCACCGGCGGCGGGGGCTTCATCGGATCGCACATCGTTCATCGGCTGGCGGCCGACGGGCAGAGGGTCCGCGTTCTGGACAACTTCTCGACCGGCAAGCGGGCCAACCTGGCCGCGGTGAGCAAGGATATCGAGATTATCGAGGGCGATCTTCGATCGATGGACGATTGTCGCAAGGCCTGCGAAGGCGTTGAGATCATCTTTCACGAGGGGGCCTTGCCGTCGGTGCCCAAGTCGGTGGCCGACCCGCGGTCCTCGCACGACTGCAACATCAACGGCACGTTCAATATTCTGATGGCGGCCCGTGATTGCGGCTGCCGCCGGGTGATCTACGCCGCCAGCAGCAGCGCCTACGGCGACCAGGTGGAGTCTCCCAAGCGTGAATCGATGCGGCCGGCCCCGCTGAGCCCGTATGCGGTCAATAAGCTGGTGGGGGAGTACTACCTGAAGGCCTTTCATTTGTGTTACGGCCTGGAGACGATCTCGCTGCGGTATTTCAACGTGTTCGGCCCGCGGCAGGATCCCAAGAGCCAGTACGCAGCGGCCATTCCGGCGTTTGTGACGGCGATTCTCAATGACAAGCCGCCGACGATCCATGGTGACGGCGAGCAGACCCGCGATTTCACGTACATCGACAACGTGGTTCACGCGAACATGCTGGCGGCTCAGGCTCCCAGGCTCAGTGGCGAGGTGATCAACATTGCCTGTGCCGAGAGCGTGAGCGTCAACCGGACGATCCGGCTGATCAACGAGTTGCTCGGCAAGGATGTCAAGCCGATCTACACCGATGTTCGTCCGGGCGACGTGAAGCACTCGCTGGCCGACATCAGCCTGGCCCGCAAGATCATCGGCTTCGAGCCGGTGGTGAAGTTCGACGAGGGGTTGCGGCGGGCGATTGAGTGGTATCGGGGGAACCTGTGAAGAGAAGGATGAAGGCTGAAGGATGAATCGAGACAGAAGCCATTAGCGGCGATTCGGCATTCATCGCTTGTCATCCATCATCTCCCGCGTCACTAATCGCCGCTTGCTCACTGCCACGGTGGTCGGTATCGCGAGAGCAGTCTGGTGCGACGTAAAACCCGAAAAGCCAGTGGCACGCGTCGGCCTGACATCTGGCTGCCGTTCTGGCGGCGACGAGGGGTCGGGCTGGTTTTTCTACTGGTTCTGGCGACGGTCATCCTGTTTGAGCGGTTCGGCCTGTTTGGCGGGCCCGGTGGGCGCGAGCAGCCTGCCGCGATCATCGCCGGCACGGACCACGACCGCTACAACAATCGCACTTTCACCTGCATCAAGGTCATCGACGGCGACACGTTATATATTGATGCCCCCGACGGCAACAAGTCGTATACGTCCGTTCGACTGATCGGCGTGGACACACCCGAGGTCGATGAGAGCCTTGGGCGGCCGACTTATTTCGGGGCTGAGGCCTCGGCGTTCACCCGCTCGCAGGCGGAGGGCAAACCGGTCAGAATCGTGTTGAAGGAAAAGGAGACTCGCGACCGGTTTCGCCGGCTGCTGGCGTACGTGTACCTAGGCGACGGTACGACGATGCTTAACGAGGAGATCATTGCCCAGGGCTACGGTTACGCTTACACGACGTATCCGCACCCGTGGACGCCGCGGTTCATCGATCTTGAAAGACGGGCCCGCAAGCAGAAACGGGGCTTGTGGAAGGAAGTCACAACGGAACGGATGCCACAGTGGCGGCGGAAGCTCGAAGAGCCGAGGTAGGACAGTACCAATCGGTTCAGCGTTTCCGTTTCCGCGAAATGAAGTAGGCCTGCCATTCAGCGACAACGTGGTTCAGGTCATACTGCGTGCCGCACTCCGGGCACATGTGCGTTTCGGGCAGGTGTTTCAGGCAGTAACCGCAGATCAGGCAAAGGCTGTTGTCGTACTCCACCGCTGACCTTTCGATTCGGCGCACCTCTGTACGCGCCAGGAATTCCAGGAGCAGCGCCACTGCCGCGAGTGCACAGAGAGCCACAACCACGCAGCCGGACGAGAACGTTGGCCATTGCCCCGGCAAGACGATGACGAACAAAGCCAAACCACCGGCGAGGATTTCGAGACTTCGGTACCTTTCAAGCACCCTTTCTATGACCCACGGACCCGGACGGTCCGTCGGGCCGGCGAGAATGGACGGTTGGCCCCGCAGGGCTGAGCGTGAGTTTCCCGTCGGCGTGTGCATGTCAGAGAATTGTGACGGCATGGCACATTCGTACAATTGCGTTGCCGTGCAGTCAAGCTGATCTGCCGACACCGGCCTGTCGGTAGGGGGCACTTACAATAGAGTGTGTCCGGCCGCGCGGTCGGCGAGGTATTCCGACCATGTGCGCTTCACCTGCTCGATCTCGTAGGGGCTGCCGCACTCGGGGCAGCGGTGCTGCGCCGGAAGCCCTTTAAGGTTGTACCCGCAGTGGAGGCAAAGGCGACAGTCATTGGCTCCAGCTTCGCGAAGCAGAACGACAATTTCCTTCCTGCTCCATGGTAGAATCAGGAAGCAGATCACGAAAACGCCGCCCACGATGTAGACGGCGTAGTGAGCGTGCTGCACCGGGTCGACATGAAGGAAATACAGAAGATTCAGCAAGAAGAACAGGAAGACCAATAAGGCGCCTGCAACCATTTGCGGCCTGTTCTCGAGCCTCTTGATCACCGGCGGCGGCACGGGCGCGCCCTTGGGCCCGGACTTCGGAAGGAACATCACCTTCGCCGAGCGCACGATAAAGAGCCGGAAGAAGAGGCTGATCACTCGGCCGATGTATCTCAAGCGGCTGGGCATGGTCGAATGCTCGTGCTTGCTTTGCCTGGTATTTTGGTATTGAGGCAAAGGCGCCGCGACGGCGTCAGACGCCACAACCGATTATGTGCGGGTTTGCTTGCATCCGCAAGCAGGCGGGCGGCTTGCTCCAAGAGGCTTCCCGGATCGGAATGCACGTGGCGGAGGATTGGCAGATTGCACGGTTGGCCGGCAGGTCATCGCTGATGTCCGGCGGGAGCGGGGAGAGGGCGGCAACTCCCGCGTACTTCCGCCACGGGAAGAAACCGCGTTGGAGCGTTCGTGTTTTGACTTTTCCCCCCGGATTTGTTCAGATGATGTGCGGACTCGTCTTCGGTATTGCGCGTCCAGAGAGTGTTTGTCCCGGGCCGATTGACAAGTCTGACGTGGTTTCTTGCGCGTTCGTATCCGGAGCATGGGCAGGCTCATGGCACATACCGGCTTGGTACTCTCGGAACGGTACGAAGATCATGACACCGGTCCGCACCATCCGGAGGCGCCTGAGCGGGTGCGGACCATTCGCTTGCGGATGCGGGAAAGCGGTCTGGCGGATGCGGCTTTGCTCATCGACCCCAGGCCGGCCGACCCTTCGGTGATCGATCCCGTTCATCCTCCCGAATACGTGTCCAGGCTCCGGCACGCCTGCGAGATGCGGGCGGGCTTTATCGACACGCCCGAGTGTCCCGTCTGCGACGAAACGTATGAGATTGCGCTGATGGCCGTGGGGGGATTGCTGCAGGCGGTCGACGCGGTGATGGAGGGACGTATTCGCAATGCTTTCTGCGCGGTTCGGCCGCCGGGTCATCACGCGGAGCGGCGCCGGGCGATGGGTTTCTGCTATCTCAATAACATCGCGATTGCCGCGGAGTACTTGCGATCTCATCATGGTTTGTCGCGCGTGGCTATCGTCGATTTTGACGTGCACCACGGCAACGGGACGCAGCACCAGTTTGAGCGCGACCCGAACGTGTTCTTCTGCAGCATTCACCAGGATCCGAATACGCTTTATCCGGGATCGGGCTTTGAATGGGAAAGGGGACAGGGCGACGCCGTCGGCACGACGCTCAACGTTCCGATGGCCGCGGGCAGCGGCGATGCGGAGTACAAACGGGCTTTTGAGGAGGTGATTCTTCCGGCGGTCGCTGATTTCAAGCCGGAGTTCATCCTGGTTTCGGCTGGTTTTGACGGTCATCGGGGGGATCCGCTCGCATATATTCAGCTCAGCACCGCATGCTATCACTGGATGACGCACCGCCTGGTCGAGTTGGCGGGCGAGGTTGCGCGACATCGCCTGGTCAGCACCCTGGAGGGGGGCTACAACCTGGATGCGCTGGCCGACTCGACGCAGGCGCATGTTGAAGCGTTGATGAATGGGTGAACACTTCCCGGGATCGGCGCGATTTGATGCAAAGCGCGCTGGGATTTCGGCGGTAGCCGGCTCTGGCGGCGATCACTGACGGGCGATTGCCGAGAGCCTCGTTCAGGCCACCACATCGACGCCGCCGCCGGCGGGACCTGAGACAGGCGCGGCCGCTCCGGCCGATCCGCCGCCGGCGTAGACGTCCACCGCCAGTTGCTGCGACACGGCGACCATTTGGGTGCTTTGAAGGCTGAACTGGGAGGATGAGTATATGAAGGTGCCGCCGGCCTGCGAGGCCTGTTGTTGCTGGAGGAGGCTCAACATGAGGCCGAGTAGACCCTTCTTCTCATCGTCGTCGTCGCTTTGCATGTATTCGAGCATCAGAAGGAGGAGCATCGCCCCAAGAATCTGATTATCCGCGAGCACGGGACCGTAGGTGCTGACGAAGGACTCGACGCCGGCGGATATGGATGTCTGCGAGATGGCGACGGCCGACTGGCCGGCCGAGACGGACGCTCCAGCGATGGGCCCGCCGGCCTTGGCTGCTTGGCCGCCGTCAACGCCGCCCAACTGGGCTGGTTGTGTGCACTGCGGCGGCTGAGTGGGCAGACTTCCGCCGTAACCACTGATTGGTGAAACCGCGCTCATCGTTCCTCCTCCGGGACTGGCGCTCTCCGCATTTCCCCCGCTTGGAGGGGCATGGGGCAGACGGCGTACCGGCCCGACAGGGGGGAAACAACTATGCCGTAGGTACGTGTAAGTATTGCACTGTCAAAAGGTTGCGAAGGGCGATCGGGCCGTAGGGTTTATGTCGTTTATGACGATGCGCTTGTGTTGGGGGCTGTTCACAGGCGCTTGAGACACTGCAACATGCCGAGGAGCATGTGGTTAGCGCGGGGAGGATTGCACAACGCGGCGAAGAGGAGAATGACGGCGGTACGCGTGCTTGCCGGTATGCTGCGGTTTCGAGATGATCAGGTCGGCCCTGCGGCGGGCGTTGGCAGGACGGACGAGGAGGCATAGCGGGGGTGGCAAGGATGACCGACGGGCGCGAGCAAGGGAATCGGGGCAGCCTCACGGTCGTCGTGGGCTGCATGTTCAGCGGCAAGAGCGAGTTTCTGGTTTCGCAGCTCGAGGAAGCTGCCCGACGGGGCCGGGCGACCGCCGCCTTCAAGCACAGTTCCGATAACCGCTACTGTCATCGCGACATTGCGTCGCATACAGGCCGACGCTTCAGGGCGATGGCCGTGCCGGAGGCGTCGCGAATTGCAGATCTGGCCAAGGTGGCCGAGGTGGTGGCGATCGACGAGGGGCAGTTTTTTGCCGAAGATCTGGTCGACGTCTGCCGAGAGCTGGTCGTCGCCGGCAAGGAGGTTCTTGTGGCGGGGCTGGATCTGGACTCGTGGGGCCTGCCGTTCGGACCGATGCCAGGGCTTGCAGGAACAGCCGATCGCGTCATTCGTCTTCAGGCGGTCTGCGCAAGATGTGGCAGGCCCGCGGATCACACTCAGCGAGTAGCCCCGATCACGGGCCAGAAAATGGTTGGCGGCGCTGACTGCTATGAGCCGCGGTGCGCCGCTTGTTTTGAGGCTCCGCCCATCGAAAAGCGATGTTGACATCACGGTTCAGTTGAAGGCAACGTTTTGATTGAGAGGCTCGGGGCGGAACGGCCAGAGTGTCCGGCGAGCCAGGCGGATACGTTGCCGGACAACGCGGAATCGCCGTGGTGAGTGACGGCGGCGTTGATCGCCCCCGGTACCCATCTTCTCGGATCAGCCGATTGCCACACGAGGCTGCCGAACGACGCCGGAGTCGGGCGTCGCCGGTTCGGACGATGGTCTTGGATGCTGGCTGGTTCTTTGCCGAGCGATCTGCTCCTCGATGCTTGTGATGATGTCTCGGAGGCGCTCCTCTTTGATACCGGCAGGCGTTTGTCGGGCCACGATCTCATCCGCCGCCAGTAGTCGCTCGATCTTTCGATTGGCCAGGATCACAGTCGAGTGGTTCTTGTCGCCCATGAAGCGCCCGATTTCGGGGAAACTCATGCGGGTGTGCTTGCGGGCGAGATACATGGCGATGTTGCGAGCCAGGGCAAGGGTGCGCGTCTTGCGCGAGGTGTGAAGGTCGGCGGGCGTCAGGCCGAAGTACGTGGCCACGATGTGGTCTATGTCATCGAGGCCGAGGGCTCGTTGCGTGCGGGCCAAATGGTCGGCGAGCGCGTGCCGGGCAAGGGAAAGGGTAATCGGTTGATGTGCCACGCGACTGAACATGATCAGCTTGAGCAGGGCGCCTTCGAGTTCCCGGACGTTGGCTTGAAGATGTTCGGCGATGTATGCGATGACTTCCTGCGGAACGGGTTGTGAGGTCGCGACGCGGGCGCGGCGGTTGAGGATTTCGCAGCGCATGCGGTAATCCGGCACGTCGATCCGCACGACCATCCCCGCGACGAAGCGATTGACGAGTTGCTCGCTGAATTGCCCGATCAGCTTGGGATGCGAGTCGCTGGCCAAGACGACCTGTTTGCGATGCCCGTCGATGGCGTTGAAGGTGTGGAGGAACTCCTCCTGAGTCGCCTTTTTGTTGGCGAGGAAGTGGACGTCATCGATGATCAGGACGTCCACGTTGCGGTACTGCTGCCGGAAGGCCTCGATCCGCTTGGTCTGCAGCGCATGAATGAAGCCGTTGGTGAAGTCATCTCCGGTTACGCAGAGCCACCGGCAATCCGGATGATGCTCAGCCAAGTGGTTGGCTAACGCATGCATCAAGTGGGTCTTGCCCACACCGCAGCCGCCATGGACAAAGACGGGGCTGTATGCGGCCGGGTCGCGATCGGCGATCCGTTTGACCACGGAGAAAGCCAGTTCATTTGACGGACCGACGACGAGAGAGTCGAAACGGCCGCGCAGGCGGGACAAGGGGGTAGTTGGTTCGTGACGATGGCGGCGAGCCACGCGGTCGGGGTTCTTGGCGATGAAGTCGGCCTGTGAGTTGAGTTGTCGCTTTCTGAGGGCGTGCAACAGGTTCGGGTCGACGACGAAAGAAAGCTGCAAGTCCTGGCCGGTGGCCCGGCGGGCCGCGTCGCTGATGGTGTCCGCGAAATGTCTTTCAATCCAGCCACATATGAACGCGTTGGGAGTGCTGATTTTCAAATGACCGTCGGTCATGGTGAACTGCGTGGCATTCTTGAACCACACCTTGTAACGCTGAGGACCGACCTCCTGGGCGATCGTGCTTTGAATCAAAGCAACGCTGTCCATGCGCGGAGTAATCACTGGCGACTCCTTCCTTGCTTGAGAGAGTAGAGCGAGGTTACCGTCTCAACTGTCGCTGATGTTGGCGACGATCCACGGCGCCTCAGGATCGTCGCGGAATTGAAACTCAGCGGGGCGTAACTTATACAGCGTTCTTCACGAAATCAATACGGAAAAATGCCCCACGCAAAGGCCGGTGCGCCAAGTGTTCGGTCATACCGAGACTTGCGACGAGAAAAAAACTTATCCACGCGTTTGGGGCACAGAATGTGGAAAAGCCGTGGGTAGTTGCATAACTCGCGTTGGTTTATGAACCAGCGTTTTTCAGCGGTCTGGGGGTTTGTTGGCGGGACTGAGGATTCGCACCCATGCGGATCGTCGCGATGTTTCCACAAAGGCAAATCGCGCATACAGCCGTCGGGCCGGCGAATTCTCGGCATCCACAGCCAGCGTCAATCTGAGGGCCGCGCGATTGCGTGCGGTTCGCACCGCATGCTCGAGGAGCGTGGACGCGTAACCTTTGCCGCGATAGCCGGGTCGCAATCCCATATACACGACCTCAAGAGCGGCCTGCTCCGGCACTTCAGAGAGCAGGAGAGTACCGACCGGCCTGCCGTCTGCAACACCGACGAACCAAGTGCGAGGATTGAACACGCCGGTGCAGCGGTGAGTGGCCATGACGTCCTCAATGTCTCTTTTTCCGCTGATACCTGCGCAATCCAGGCTGCCTTCGTAAGTGTCTTGAACGGTTTGCGCGAAAAGCTGGTGGGTTTCGGGAGAATAGGTAATCCAAGACAGGGCAGGGGACGGCTTTTCGACGACGAGCGGTTCGGTGGACTCGCGCTCCATGTAGATCAGCTCAGCAAGACGTTGAAACCCCGCTTGTTCATACGCGTTTCGCTCAAGGGCAGCGTCGAGCGGAATGATGGCTTGCAGGAAAGAAATGCCGCGGTTGCGTGCCTCATCAGCAGCTTTGCGCAGAAGACTGACAAGCGTTTCAGCGGCTTGGGGATCGGGCAGCCAACCAGGGAGGTAGACCGCCGACGATCGGCCGGGCGAATCGATGCACAAGCAGCTATAGAGGATATTCCTTTCGTGGCGTGCGATCAGGCAGTGTTTGAGCGACAGGCCGCGTCTTTCGGCGTGGTTGACCAGTGTTTTGACCCGACGGTCGATCTCTGCCGGGGACAACTTCGGATGGTAAACGAGCCGCTGAAGCCCGCGCTGAAGCTCACGATCTGTTGCGGGTGTGGAGATGACCATAAACCTGTTAGCCTCCGCCGCCCGAGAGCTTACCGAAAATTGACGAGGCGGCCAACGGGCCTTGACGGGGTCGGCGGGTCCTCAGCGAGGCGGGTTTGCGGATAAGAAGGTGCCCCGCGGCAAGCGCGAGGAGTAGCCTTCCACGTCCAAGTCGCATCGCGGGACGACGACAACAGTCCAGGGGCTTGCCAGTCGAAACCCGGGTCTGATGCGCGAACCAGGGTAGATTTGCCGTTCGAGAACGCGGAGTCTGTCACCCTCTTTCCAGACATGCTGGATGATGATCCCGCAGTCATCTCGCGGCGTGGGGCCAAGACCGGCAATCAGAATCATCTCGGTTCGGAAATCAACGGGAACCTCGCACAAGGGTATCTGGGCGAGTGTGGCCGGATCACGAACAACCAACCGAACTGCCTTTGTGAGGCGGGAATACGTCCCTGATGCCTGCCAGAGGATGGGTAATTCCTCGGTGCCTGCCGGGACGGTGGTAGGACTTGCCGTGTCGAGGCGACAACCTAACAGCGTCGTCGCACCAACAAGCGCTGCAATCATGCCATGCGATGTCGAATGGGAATGAAAGTTTCTTCGCATGGCATGCGATCATACCATGGTTGCGGCAGAGTTTCGCGGTCGAACGGTGAGGATCGGCCATGGCGGTTTTCTGTCTCCAGCGAGGGAACCGCCTGATGATGGCAGCCCAATCCTCTGGTTTTGGCTTTGCTGGTCGCGGCCCGCCATCGAACAGGCGACTCGGAGCACGACGTGGTCACGTCGGTCGCGGACGGCCGAATTGGGCTGCAAAGGCGTCGAAATCGTCCTGCAGAATCTCGGGGATCTGGACCAAGCCGGCGGTCACCGCGCTTGCGAGGTCTGCCAGGTCTTCGAAAGTATTCACGCCATTCGCTGCAAGGAACTGTTCGAGAGCCTCGGCTTCCTGGTCGTCCAAGTCAGGGAGGGCTATGTCGGGCGGCAAGTAGAAGCCGAGCTTGGCCAACTCGTCGGTAAGCGTGGGCAGTTGAGTGACAAGAATCTGCAATTCGGCTGAGTTGAGGGCGCCGATGTTCTTCACGGGATCGGTCAGCTTGGTCAGCGTTGACAGCACTGTTCCGCGATCCCCATTGCTGTTGACGGTGGGTGGCGAGCAACCGGCTAACGGCAAGAACATCATGGCACCGATGCAGGAACCGACCAGACGCGTGCGGGATCTCATTGCACTCTCCTTGTCGATTATCGGCCCAGGGCAAATGCCTTGGCGCCGGGGGTTGGATCGGTTCTCGAAGCATGCGTGTTTAGTCCCGCTCGTGTTTGTCCGCCTGGTGACCGTCCCGCGGAGTTGTCATTCCGGCCTGACGGGAGGATGACGGCGTTTTCCGAGGCGGGGGACCGCCGCAGCGATAAGACATTAAGTGGGGCCGATAAGCGCGGACGGCCGTCTTTTCCCAGGTGCCGGCAGGGCCTATAGTGTCCATGAGGTTAACCCGAGAATCGCCCGGCCTTTGCCTTGGGATCGAGATCATGATGGACGACCGACAACTGGATATCGTTTTTGCCGCACCTCACCCCGACGACCTGGAAATCGGCTGTGGAGGCACGATTGCTTCGCTGGCGGACAAAGGCTATCAGGTGGGAATGGTTCATTTGACCAATGGCGAGCCGACGCCGAACGGGTCGCCCGAACGCCGATCGCAGGAGGCCGTGAAAGCGGCAGAAGTGCTGGGGGCGGCGGTGTGCGAGATCCTGCCGCTGACAAACCGCGAACTCATGGATGGGCCGCCGGCCCGCTATGCGCTGGCAACAATCTTGCGACGATATCGCCCGCGGATCCTGGTCGGCCTGGCAGGGCGGACGACCGCGGCTTCTCCCGACCACTATCAGGCACAGCTAATAGTTGAGGCGGCGCGCTTCTACTCACAGCTCACCAAGTGGGATGACCGTTTTGGCCACACATCCCCGCACCGGATCGATCATCTCGTCTATCGCCCGATCCCGTCGGCCGCAGAGCGGATGCACTTTCATGGGCAGTTCGTGGTGGATATCACGGACACACTGGAACGTAAGCTTGAGGCGATTCGTTGTTACCGTTCGCAGTTCGACGGCCAGCGATTTGATCGACTCCGACATTACGTAACCAGCGTGGCAGGCGCGGAGGGCGGCCAAGCCGGCTACCGGTACGGGGAGCTGTACTGTCTGCCTCGCCCGGTGGGCGTCAAGGACATGATTGCCATGCTGGGTTCGTGGGAGATTCCGCCGCCGTTCTCCCCATATTCCAGTGGGTAACCATCTGGCGCGGGTTTTCCGCCCGGTCCGGATAGAGGCGGAAGAACCTCGGTTGCGGCCGGCGGGCTTAGCCGTTGTTCAAGGATTTCGGGAGAAGTAGTCCCAGACCATGAACGCTTTGCCCTTGGTGGCGAGTTCTCCGGGCGTATAGACGGCCCCGCCGCCGACGCCTTTGATGATCTTACCCGCCGGGTCGGGAACTCTCTTGGCGTGGTAGTCGCCATAGAGGACGTTGAACCCATTGAGGTGATATCCCCTGTACCCGCCGAAATAGGCATCGGTGAGCAGCGCGTGCATGCTGTGCTTACCTCGAAGATACTGGGGAAAGTGTCCGAGGAACTCGAGAGCCTGCTGGTGGTCGAGCTCGGTGGGATCCGTCATGTAGGAGTAATAGGGCCCGCCGATCATCGCCTCGACCGGGTACATCTTGGCTCCGGCGTCCGTGGGAGACTTTCCTGCGGCGATGGGCAAAGCATAGGTGTAGGCACCGATGGGAGAATTGGCTGCGTTGTGCGAGTCAACGTACTGGGGATCGGAGGCAGCCGGGTGCTGGTATCTTTGCAGGAAGACAGCCATGCCGCGGTCGCCATCCGCATCGGCATCAGTGTTGCTGGGACAATAGAATACTTCGGGATTGCCGCCGACGTATTTGCGATAAAGGAGGCCGTTGTTGACCTTGATCCAGTCACTTCGGTTGGGGTCTCCCAACGTGTAATACTTGCCTTCGGCGAGCGTGTACCTAAAACGCCCCACCATGGGGAGCATGTGGCGATTCTCGGCGGCATAAGCCGCAAAGCCGATTCCCTGCTGGTGGAGATTGGACAAACACACCGACTGCCTGGCCTTTTCCTTCGCCTTGCTGAGAGAAGGGAGCAGTACGGCGATCAGAAGGGCGATGATGGCCACAACGACTAGGACCTCAATAAGGGTAAAGCCGAGCCGAGAAGGTGCAATCGTACTATTGGTCATCCGACAAAGACGCTTCATGATGGGGGCCCTCACCTCGCTGTTCTTGCGTTGCCAGCCGTTCCAAACCGACAGGCACCGACGGAACACTCGCCAACCACAAGTATTTTAACGTGTCAACGGAGCCAAGTCAACCTTGTCGACAAAATATCCGGGGGGCATTTCATCCGGTAGACCTCCAACGAGGTCGGCCAGCCTATATATGCGATCTCCGGTGGGGCAGCTCGCAGCCTGGCGATGAGCACGTTGGGGGCCTTTAGACAGCAAAAATAGAAATAAATAAGTGAGAATCGTATTCCCTCGTGACTCAGATTTCGGACTGTGCCTGGCGCAGGAACCTTGGGTGTGCAGCTTGAGCCGTTTCGGCGTCCGGGGTCTGCAACACGTGCGGAAGCGGCTGCATACCCGGGCACTGTCACGGACCCTCTGTCAGGGGGGTGGCAGACGGGTTTCCAGTGCCCCCCGCCTGAACCCGCAGGAACCTTTCGGGTGGTTTGAGGCGCCCAGTGGTACCCAGGCGTCATGCGCGGCTCTTGCGGGCGGGAATGCACGTTTCGAGGGTTGGTTGGCTGCGGCGCTTGTGGAGACCTCAGAAATCCAAGGCGGCCTTCAGCCGTAACCAGAACGCGCGCGCAGAATGCGCACCAGTCGCGACGGAAGAGACTAAGGCGGACCGCCTTTTTGCGGGCCGCAACCCAAGCGGAGCGCGATCCAAAAAGATGCGTGCAAACCCCACCGCTTTCTGGCCGTAAGGCTTTAGCCAGGTAAGCGAAGAGTCATGGGTGAAGGAGCGCCTTCGGTGCCGCCGGTGAAAAAAGTTACATGGCCGTTACAGGAAAACGAAACCACGGGTGGGCGCTTTCGTCTAAACTGCTGTACGGGCAGGACGCTGCCAGGGCGGCTAAGCCGGCGGTTTAGTGGCAGAGCAGTCTACCTGCGTACCGACGTAGGGACCTGCCGATCATGGCGACCCTGACGTCATGTCATCGTGACGAGTTAAGCAACCCCCGGTGCATTGGGGTGTAGGAATGAATGACGCTTCTCCTGTCGTGTAGATTGTCAGGCCGGTCAAGATTCGAGGGAATGAAAATGCAAACCAGTTCCCAGCCGCGATCGATCCGTATCCTTTTTTGGAGCCTCGCCGTGTTTGTTGCCGCTCTTATCCTGCCGACTGCCTATGCGGCAGGTGGGTCGGCGGCTGTCGGAGTTGCCAGCCGTCCTGCAGACACGCAGGTCTTCACCGAGCAGAGCATCTATATCCCGTATGAGAAACTGCGGGAGGTTTTCGAGAAGCAAGGGCGAGGTGTGTTTCTTCCCTACGAGGAGTTCGAGAAGCTTTGGCGGGCCGCCCGCGCAGGCACAAAACCACCCCCAGAGGTGGGACCGCCCGTGGATGCGTTGATCACAGAGGCTTCGCATGACGCGGTGGTGACAAAGGATGTTGTAAGAGTGACGGCCAGCCTCAAGATTGAGTTGCTGAAGAAAGGGTGGAGGGAGGTGCCGCTGCATCTTGCCACATCGGCGATAACAGGAGCCACGATCGGCGGCAAGCCGGCGCGGATCATCTTCCAGCCGGAGGCAGGGTACAAGCTGTTGCTCGACAAGGCGGAGGATGGTTCAGAGACGGTCGACGTCAAGCTCGAATACGTTCAAGCCTACAGCAAGGCGCCCGGCCAGAACAGCGTTCGTTTCATGTGCCCGCAGGCGCCGGTCAGCAGATGGACGATCCGCATCCCGGAGCCGGGCATCAAGGTGAATATCGAGCCGCTGATCGCTGCGACGGAAGTACCCGGCGGGGGTTCCGGTACGGCGACGCAGCCGAGTGAGACGGTCGTCCTCGCGTTTGTGGGGGCGGCGTCGTCCGTTCGGCTGGATTGGACGCCGAAGGCCGAGGGGGCAACGGGCCTGGAGGCCCTGGTCAGTGTAAAAGGAGAGCAGCAGGTACTTATCGAGGAGGGCGTCACCCGGTCCCGGGCGGCGCTGACCTATGAGATCAGTCGTGCCGAACTCAGCCAACTGGTAATTGCGGTTCCGGCCGAGCAGAAGATTGTCAACGTTCTGGATGCGAACGTGCGTCAATGGACGGTCAAGGATGCCGATGGCAAACAGCACATCACCGTTCAGCTTTTTGAGGCGGCGCGAGCTTCCCAGCGTGTCATGGTTGAGCTCGAACATTTCCGGGGCGAGGCCGATCGCAGCGAGGTGGGCATAGCAGTGGTTGAGGCCGTCGGCGTGGGGCGTCAACAGGGCATTGTAGTGGTCCAAGTCGCTTCCGGACTTCGAGCGGAGACGACACGACATACGGGCGTGCTCCAAATCGATGCCGGGGAACTGCCGTCTGCGCTTGCGAAGACGCCGTGGAGTTTTGCGTACCGGTATGGGGCGGTGCCTTTCGACCTGCGTATTCAGATCGAGAAGATTCAGCCTCGGATCACGACTGACTCGCTTGTCGAGGTTCTGCTGGAGCCGGACAAGCTGAGCATCGAGGTATTCGCCGTGTACGCCATCGAGCAGGCGGGTGTTTTCCAGCTTGAGATGACGGTTCCGGCCGATTTTGAGATCAGGCACGTTGCCGGCCGTGAGGCTCCCGGGATTGCTCCGGTGCAGGTCGACACGCATGATCGGCAGGGAGACGACAAGACCAGGCTGGTGATGAACCTCTCGCGTAAGGCGATGGGGCGTGCGGGTCTGGGTGTTCGGTTGGAGAGGGTGCTGACGGAGCCCGATCTGCTTGCACCGACGGGCAAGCCCGCGGCCCTGGCGATACCGCTGCCTCGCGTGGCCGGCAAAGCCATTGAGCGAAGCATCGGGCGAATGATCATTCACGCGCCGGAGGGACTTCGGGTCAATCCGGGAGCCACGGAAGGCCTGCGGCCCGCGTCTTTTGGTGAGGCCGTGCAGGGCATGGGAACGCCCAGCGAGAAGCGGTTTGCCGGGGCGAGGCCCGTTCTGGCGTTCATCTTCGGGCAGGAGCCCGCCGCGCTGACGCTGCTGGCCGAGCGGCGTAAGCCTCAGGTGACTGCTCGCCAACTGCTGACGGCGTCGGTGGATTCGGGAGTGGTCAAGTACGAAGCCGCTTTCTTCTACGACATCTTATACAGCGGGGTCAAATCGCTGCGGATCGATCTTCCGGCCGATCTGGCCCCGGACGTACGGAACAACTCGCCGGGGATACGCGACAAGGTGATCGAACCGCCGCCGAAGGACCTTCGCGAGCACCACGTCGCCTGGAGTTTCACGGGGGAGACCGAATTCCTTGGCGCGGTCGCGATTCGTCTGACGTGGGAGAGGAAGATCGACAAGCTTGACCTCGGCAAGAGCGTGGAAGTGGCGGTCCCTCAGCTCAGACCGGCAGAGGTTGACCGGCATTGGGGTCAGATCGTCCTGATCAAGGCCGAGAGCATTGACGTCCAGGAAACCGGCGAGCCCACGGGCGTCCGACCCATCGACCCGCAGCACGACCTGATGCCTGGGGCGAGCGTTCCGAACGCGGCAAGGGCTTTCGAGTTTCATGATGACTGGCGGCTTCGCATCCAAGTGACGCGCTACAAGTTGGAAGAAGTCAAACGCACGAGTATCGAGCGTGCATTGATACAGATGGTCGTGACCAGAGGCGGTCAGACGACGGTGCAGGCGCTCTATAGAATCCGCAGCGCGCACCAGCGGCTCGCGGTGGTCCTGCCCGGCGGGGTGGAGTTCGACAGCGAGCCGCTTCGGATCAACGGTCGTCGGGTTCCGTTGGAGCGGGGCGACAAGGATGAGTTTTTTGTGCCGCTCGTCGGCCTCAATCCGGAGCAGCCGTTCCTGCTTGAACTGCGATACCGGATTGCGGGGGCCGGTCGGCGGCTGTCTCCGCCGGCCTTCCCGTCGGAACCGGCAGTGCAGAAGGTATATCTGTGCGTATTTCTCCCTCCGGAATGGACGTACCTGGGTTCAACCGGTCCGTGGACGGATGAAATGGACTGGACATGGCGGCCGGTGTTTGATCGGCAACCGTCGGCGAGTTGCACGAATACGCAGTTGGTTTCCTGGGTTGACGAAGGGGTTTCCACTGCGGCGGGCCCGGTGGATACGTTCCAGACCGACGGACGCATGTACCTGTTCTCATCCCTTTGTCCGGCGGCGCCGCCGGCGGGAGCGCTGCATCTCATCACGATGGACGAAGACTGGCTCGCATTCCTGGTGTTGGCGATCGTCCTGGTGCCCGGCGTGGTGCTGCTATGGACAAGGGCGTCGGTTCGGTGGACGGCCTGCGGCGTCTTTGTGGTCTTGCTGATCGCAATAGGGATCTTCTTCCCGACGCTGAGTCGACAAATCGTTGACGGAAAACTTGTGGCGGCGGTCGTGATCGTGCTGACCATCTGGTGCCTGCATTACTTCATTCGTGTTCGACCATATGATCCGGTCCTGATTGCCCGTCGCCAGGCCCGCGAGCAGATGAAGTTGGCCCGGCTGGGGATGCAAGCGGCGGCGGCAGGAGCAGGAGCAGGAGTCTCACCGGCTGCTCCGGGGCCAAACGCGGGCTCGCCGAGCGAGACAAATGCTGCGAACAAAGAGGTGAGGGAAGGAGACTCAAGCCATGCGTAAGACACTCCTTCCACTCCTGGCCGCGGTCGCTATACCGCACTTGAGCGGCTCCGCGGCAAGCGGGATCGGCTTGACGCGGACCGGCGATGCAATGACCGCTCGCGAGCTGTACGTTCCATATGAAGATCTCAATGTTATTCTTGAAGGTCAGCCCCGGCGCGTGCTCCTGTCGCGAGAGGAATATGCGCAGTTGAAGAAGGCGGCCGTCGCCGAGGCGGAGGCTCGGCCCGGGCACGACGCGGCCATTCTTGCGGCCGATTATCGCGTGGAAGTCCAAGCCGGGCGTGCGGCGATCACAGGCGAGCTTTCGATCGAGGTGCTCGTGCCGGGCATTCATGCCTTGGCCCTGGATCTGGCGGGGGTGGGGCTGCGCAAGGCGGAACTTGATGGCGGCAACGCCGCGATCGGTCGCTCGGATGACGGTCATCTCGACTTGTTCGTGAGCGGCAAAGGCCTCCATAGCCTGCGGCTTGAGCTTGTTGCGCCGCTGGAGACGACGGCGGCGACGCAGGTGCTCAACTACCGTTTGCCGACGCCGGCGGCCACGAGAGTGCGACTGACCGTTCCGGGTGACGTGGAGGTCAAGGCGGGTGCGGAAACCATCAGCCGCGAGGTTGAGCAGGACGGCAGCGCCACCCGTTTCGAACTCGTTCCCCGGCAGGGGGACGTGTCGCTGGTCGTGACACTGAACAGCAAGCTGCTTCGGCAAGAACGCGTGGTTGTCGCTCGCAGTGTCATAGTGGCTGAAGTGACGCAAGTCTATGAGCGGTTGCACGCGACCTTCTCCATGACGGCTCTCCACAAGGCCGTTGATGCGTTCGAATTCCGGTTGCCGGCGGGTTTCGAGGTGACTTATGTCCAGTCGCCGCAGATGGCGCGGTGGAGCGTTGATTCGAGCGGCGGTGATCGCATTCTTCGTATTCATTTGCGCGAGCAGACGGCCGGGCTTGTGGTCTTGAGCCTTTCGGCGATTCGGGCCGCCCCCAAGCTTGACGCATGGTCCATGCCCAGGTTGATTCCGCTCGACGTTGAGGGACAGGTATCTGTTGTCGGCCTGGTGCTTGAGGATCGTCTGCAACCCCGGTCCCTGAAGACGGACGGCCTGATTCCCGTGGATACGCTTGTGTTGACACGGGCTTTGCCGGCCTCGGTGTTTCAGGCGGAGCCGGGATCGCCTCGCGTGCGACCCATTATTGCGGGGTATGCTCCGCAGCGCGATTTCAGCATCTTGGCCGAGTTTCACAAACCCGAGGCCGAGATGTTCGTCACCACGAATCTTCTGCTGACCCTGACGGACAAGGGGCACGAGATGCGCGGCGGCTTTGCCATTCTGCCCAAAGAGGAGAAGCGCTTCAGCTTGGATTTCGCGGTCCCGGAAGGGTGGGATGTCACCACCGTCACGGATGCCGAGAACAAGACACTGCCGATCGAGCGTTTTGACCGCCCGAAAGGCGGTACACGAGTTCACGTCAGGCTCCCGCAGGGGGTGGCACCGCTGCAGGAGTATCGAATCTATTTTCAGGCCTCACACCAGCCGGCCGGGTGGCTGGCCCTCTGGACGACAAGAGAAACGGCGTTTCCGATCTTCGGTGTTCTGGGAGCCTCTCGTGAAAGTGGCGCGCTGGCCGTGGCGGTTAAGGATGACATTGCCGTGAGGCCGAGCGAGACCGAACGGATTGAACCGCTCGACGAGCATGAAAAGGAGAAATACGGCCTGGGGGGCGTACCGACCCAGTTGGCTTTCCGTTTTGAGGGAGCTGATTACCGGATGACACTGGCCGTCGAGCGGGTGAAGCCCAGACTGACGGCGCGAAGCATATCATCATTTGTTGTCACACCTGACTTTCTGATCGCTCACTATGAAGTCTTCTATGAAATCCAGGAGGCCGCCACCCGCGAGCTGGCCCTGCTGCTGCCGAAGAGCATGCCTGAATCGTTGGTCATTCGTGGACTCGGTCCTGCCCGCCTGAAGGAATACTCAAGCCAGTTGGACGGCGATTACAGGCGCTGGCAGATTTTGTTGGCCGAGCCCGGCCGAGGGAGCGTTCGTCTGGCCGTGGATTGCCGGCAGCCTTTGACCGAAGAGGGCACAAGCACGCTGTCTCTGCCGGTGGTGAAGGCCGAAGGAGTGTCATATCAGTCGGGCCTCGTATCCGTGGAAGGAAGCGCGGAATTGAACGTCGAGGTCAAGACGGACCTTGGCAAGGCCGACGTGGGTGAACTCGTTGACGCTGAGTATCAGCCCGGGAAGCGGTTGCTCGGCGTTTATCGTTTTGTTGGAGATCAACCCGCGATCACCGTGAACGTGTCGCGGGATGTCGCTTATATGCTGCCGGCGGTCATTGTCCAGCGAGCCGAGCTGGCGACGCTGCTTGACGCGGGTGGCCTGGCCCAGACGGCGGCCCGCTATGCGCTGCGTACCAAGGCGCCGTTCGTGCAGCTTGAACTGCCTTCCGGTTCAAAGCTGTGGTCGGTTGAAGTCGACGGTCTGCCAGCCGCGCCGCAACGAGAGGGCGAGTCGTTGATGATCAGTCTGCCGGCCAAGGCGGGCGGCACATTGCGCGATTTGCGCGTCGTTTATGAAACACAGATCGAGGGCGTAGCATTATTCGGCAATCTCGAGGTGTCAGCTCCCAGGCTTCGTCTGCGAGGTGAAGAAGAGGCGACTGCGATTGACGTTCCCGCTGCCGACCTCCTGTGGCGATTGTACACGCCCAGCGGCTATGAGGTTCTCTCAACAGCCGGAACCGTCGTCACCGAGCAGGTAACGCCATCGAGTCTCGCTTTAAGCAACGTCGCCCAGTGGTTGTTCAAGACCGGCGGTGGTGTGAACTGGTTCTACGGATCGTCTGGACTGGCCCGTGCTCGTGCAATGGCGAAAGTCGGCATGAGGCTGAAATATGGCGAACTTAATGCCGTTTCGCAGGAGGAGGACAAACGCCCTGTTTGGGGTGTTTCTATGCAACCACGCGAAGCTGCCATTGAACCGCGACAGCCTGCGCCGCCACCCCCGCCACCGGCTGTCCAGACCGCAGGCAGCCCTGGTCAGCCACGGCCATCGGTGGCGTTGGCGCCGCAAGCGGCATCGACCACAAAGCCGCCGCTCAAGCCACAGCAGGCCGGCATTGGCTGGGCGCTGTCGGGCGTTCGCAGTTTGAGAATTGAGCTGCAGCGAGGCGGCAAAGAGATTGTGTTCCACAGTCTTGGCGAGGAGCCGAAGCTTGTGGTGGGTGTCGCCCATACGCGGCGATCAAGCTCCCTGGCGTGGGCACTGGCGGGCCTTGTGATTCTGGTCGGTCTGGCAAGAGTGAATTGGTCGGTGAAGTCTCGCGCAACCATGGTGGTTGCGATCATCGGGGTTGCCACGATTCTTCCGCTGATTGCCGGATCGGCGGCTCTGGCCCAGGTCCTGAACCCGGCCTGTTACGCCGGGTTCGCACTGATTCCGCTCTATGTCGCCATCTCGGTGGTTCGCCGACTGGCCGTCCGGTTTCGTCCCAACTCCGCAGTCTCGAACTTGGTTGCCACGGCCGCAGCCACGCTCTTGGTCATGCTGGTCTTGTGTCCGGCGGCCCATGCTGAAATGAGCAATGACCACATGATTCGCTCGCTGGTCGAGCGGCTGCAACCGCCGGCGCCGGCCGGCGTGCCGGCCGATGCGGTTATCGTGCCCTATGACCCCAAGACGGGTACGGGTATCCGGGATGCCGCCCAGTTGCTTGTGCCGTACGACCAGTTCGTCGAGTTGTGGAACCAGGCTCACCCGGATCGGCAGATCGAGGCGATCAAGCCGCCGAAATCTTACGGTCTTGCGGGGGCGACCTACATGGCGACGCTGCAGGGCGATGAGTACTTGCTTGTCGAAGGGGTCATGGAGATCGAGGTATACACCGACGAGATGGTTTCGATTCCGCTGGGGCTCGAAGGGGGGGTGCTTGCCGGCGCAACGCTGGACGGCAGGACGGCCCGGCTGAGCATCGCCACGGTGAGCGCAGATCAGCCCTCGCAAGCGGTTCAAGTCCCCGCGAAAGGCAAGCGCCCGCCGAGGGGGAGCGTCTTTTTACTGCATGTCACCGGGAAAGGGCGTCACCGTCTCGAATTGAGTGTACGGATGCGCCTTGATCGTCCCGGCGGCTGGCGGGTAGCCCAAGGGCAACTGCCTGCGGCTCCTGCGACGGCGCTCAGCCTCGTCATCCCACAGGCACAAACCGAACTCCGCATTGGCCAGGTTGCGGACCGGCGGACGCTCGTCACCAGCGGTCCCGGCGAGGTCCTTAATACCGCACTCAATGCTGATGGTAAGTTTGACGTGAGCTGGCGGCCCAAGGTCGGGGAAGCGGCCATCGATCGGAGCCTGACAGTTGAATCCTCGGCGCGATTCGACGTCCAAGAGGACGGTTTGATGCTGGATTGGACGTTGCGGTTGTCATTTCGCCGCGGCGAGCGGGAGTTTTTCCGTTTCGGGTTGCCGACCGACTATATCGTGCTTCAGGTGACCGGCAGCAACGTGCGCGGCTGGGAAACTCGCGATGTCGACGGCCGCCGGGAGATCGAAGTGACCCTGCTGAAGCCGGCCAAGGATCGCGATGAAATCGCTGTTCACCTCTGGCATCGGGGGAAAGTGGGAGACGAGTCGTTTTCGACCTTTGAATTGCCCATGGTGAGCGTGCCGGATGCGATTCTTCACCAGGGTTCGGTGGCCATTCGCCGGAGCCCGCTGTTGAATCTGAGGACCATCGAGGTATCCGGCGTGGCTCGCACCGATCTGACGGACACCTCAGCCTCGCGACCGGCCGACAATACAAGCCCGCTGGGGATCCGGCCGTACCAGGCCTATCGATTCGCGGCAACACCGTTTGTGATTCGCCTGGAGGCCACGCCTGTAAGTGCTCGTGTCACGGCTCGGTTTCAAACCATCCTTCGGGTTGCGGAACGAGAGCGGATGCTCGAGTCACGAGTAATTCTCAAGGTGGAAGACCGACCGCTTTACCAGGTTCGCATCGCCTTGCCGGCGGATCTGAAGGTCGATCGGGTCACGGCCCCGGGGGTCTTCGAATGGGCGATCGCGCAGCAAGCCGGCGGACCCTTGTTGAACATCTACCTGGCCGGCGGGCAGCGTGGGGACGTTCCGATCACGCTCACCGGTACGCTCGGCAAGCCGGGTCCGGTTGAGCAGGTACCCTTGCCTAGACTGGCGGTTCAGGACGTTGCCGAGCAGGAGGGCGACATTGTCGTTCAGGGCGATCCGGCGTACCGCATCGAGGCGGAGGATCTGGTTGATTGCGAGTCGGTCCTGCTCACGC
The DNA here is from genome assembly GCA_035384605.1 of Phycisphaerae bacterium. Lineage (NCBI taxonomy): Bacteria > Pseudomonadati > Planctomycetota > Phycisphaerae > Phycisphaerae bacterium. The sequence continues at coordinate 13,938 of DAOOIV010000002.1, read as the reverse complement.
GCGTTTTCGGCTGGCTGACGGATGCTCAACGTGCGCCGGCTCAGCTTGCGGTTCACTACCGTGGGGACAAGTACAAAGGCTCGGTGCGCGTGACACAAAGGCAGCCGGACGTTTCATGCCACACAGTCAGCAGCGTTCGGGTGACCAGCCGGGCGATCGAGGAGACGGTCCTTCTGGACTTCAACGTTCGCGATGCCGGGATCAGGGAACTCAGTTTTCTCCTGCCGGCACAGATGAAGGATGCCCGTATCAGCGTGCCCCAACTGCGTCTGAAGACCATTCAGCCGACCTCCGACGGAACGGGTGCGCCGATACGCGTGCGTCTGGAGTTGCAGGACAGGCTCATGGGGCAGGTGCGGGTGCTGATCGAGAACGATCGGCTTCTGACGGCAGCGGTTCAGAGCGTGCCGATTCCGGTGGTCGAGACGGGACGCACGGTTCGCCGATATGTCGTGCTTGAAAGTGCCGGGCGAAGCGAGGTCGTCATCGAGTCCTCGCCGGGGCTCGACGCCCTGACGCGCGAGCAACAGGAGTGGAGATGGCTCAGTTCGGTTCTTGGCGGGAAGGTGACGCAGGCTTATCTGGTACAGCCCGAAGCCCAGCAGCCCGCGCTGAAATTCCGCACGCAGGAGCGGGCCGTCGTCGAAACGGCCGGGGCATCGATCGGCCTGGCCGAGACGTTAATGGTCGTCGACGCACAGGGCACATATCGGGCGGGCCAGATCCTCAGGGTGAACAACGCCACGGAGCAGTATCTGGAGATTCTCATGCCGGATGGGGCGGTGCTCTGGACCGCGCGAGTCGCGGGCGAGCCGGTGAAACCCACGCAGGTGCCCGACCGGACCAAGGCCCGTCATGTACGCATTCCCCTGATCAAGACAGCCACCGGCGACCTCGACTATGAGGTTGTTCTCAAGTACGGCGGCCGGCTTGGCCCCATCGGGATAACCGGCTCGGTGACGTTTCCGGTGATTGAGACGGTGAACATCGAGGTAGCCCTGAGCCAAGTTCGCTTATATCTTCCGGAAACTCATCGGTGGTTTCGCTTCGGCGGGACGATGCGGCAGGCGGGCGACGAGGTCGAGCTCGCGGCCGACTACGTGACGTATCAGACCAGGAAGGCCCGCCAACTGGCAGAGGCGCTGAGCTCGGCCGACGATTACGCCAAGGTCCGGGCGGCCGAGAACGTGAGAGTTCTCGGAGGGCAGATGCAGGAGTTCCAGAGTTTCAACAGCGCGATTGTCCAAGAGGGCAGGCTACGAAAAGAGCTCCTCTCGAACGCCATGGTCATCTCGCAGGCTGGTGAGCAGGTCAAAGAACTTGCCAAGGTACTGGAACAAGGGGCTGTGACGGACAACCGCGGGGATCTGAACGATTACTTCGCCGGCCAGGCGAACACCCGATCAAGCAATGTGGTCATGGAGCTGGGCACCAATTTCGAAACAGGAGACGCCTCAGCGGCAACACTTCAACCGGGCGGGGACGACGGGTTCAGCCATGATTGGTTCGTCGCCAACGGCCTGGTGAGCCCCGCGCCGCAATCCATCATCTGGGATGCTCCAGCAACCGCTCCTGCTGAGGTGCAAGACCTCGCCGGCATTCAGGGTGTCGCGAATCTCTATTTCAGCGTGAGGCAGGAAGGGGCTAAGGCCAGGCAACCTGCGGTTCCGCAGGTGATTCAGGAGGCGCAGATGGAGGATCTTCGCCAGAGCCTCGATAGGGTCCAGGTATCCGCGAGGGAAAGAAAGAAGGAAGACGTTCTCGATGGGAAAGGCGACACTCTGACGCGTTACCAGGACGTTGTGCGTGAGCGGGCATCGGTGTCGCAACGCCGCTCGAGTATGTCGTATGGCCATGGTGTGGAGCTGGGCCACAGGAGCACGATAACGCTTGACGCGATGGATGATGCCGACGGTGATGATGCAAAGGATCGTAGCCGATACCGCGGCACCATGGGCGGCATGGGCATGGGAGGCATGGGCGGAGGGATGGAGGGGATGGGCGCCGGATATGGCGCGTACGCCGGAGGGGGCGATGTAATGACGGGCGGTGCAGGTGCCGGTGTCCTGACCGCAAGAGTACCTGGCGGGTTCTCGGCGAAAGGACTGGCCAGCCTCGATGTGGATATCCCGGTCCGCGGCCAAGTCTACTTCTTTACCACTCCCCAAGGCAAAGCGGAGATCACTGCCCGGGCGGTCTCACGCGGCTTCCTGAGCAATCTTAGGTATCTTGTCGTGGTGCTGGTACTCGCCGGCGCGGCCCTGGCATGCTATCGCGCGTTGGCGCAGAAGGCGTTCACCTGCTGCACCAGTCGGCGCGGGGCCGTGGTCACGATCGTTTTGGGGCTAATCGCCGTGATCGTGGGGTTCCTACCCGTGGTTGGACTGCTCGCCGTGGCGGTGGGTCTTATTGTGTTGATCCGAGCGCGGGGCAAAGTTGCAGCGGGCCCGCTGCAGGCCACATGATTCATTGAGAGCGGAACGATGGTAGCCGGCTTGTCGTCCGCGTTTTTGTGGGGGGGTCAGACCTTGATGAAGATCCGCCTTCTATAGAGCGGCGCGGTGAGCAGTAGCCAGAGCAGAACGTAGGTGATCGCCCAGAGCAGGGAGGCATTGAAGGGGCCGGCCCAGGAGGCGAAGATGGTTTGGTAGAGCCAGGTTCTCAGGCTGATCTCGCTGCCGTCGGCCAAGTGCCATTTGTATGTCATCATGAGCCGTCCGAAGATGCCGGAAACGAAATAGACGGCGATCGCATTCGTGCCGAATACCAGGAACGGCCATGCCCACCGGCGGTATCTCTTCACGTCGACCAGCCAGAAGGAGACAGCCAGAGACTGAAGGGCCAGCCCGCCGGTGAAGAGTACGTATGAACTGGTCCATATCTTCTTATTGATCGGCACGCTGTAGTTCATAAAGTAGCCGACCGCGATGGCGGCACTGGCCGCCAGAAACAGGCCGGCGGCCGTGTCGCGCTTGTCACGGCTGCTGTGCAGCCAGTTGCCGGCCAGGACACCCAGAAGGCACGTGGCTATGGCTGGGATGGTGCTTAATACCCCCTCGGGGTCGGGGCGCTCGCCATAGAGGTGATTGCCCAGGCGGAACATGCGAAGGTCGACCCATTCGTGGAGCAGACCTTCCGGACGATCGGGCGGAAGAAGCTCTGCGCGAAAATCGCCCGGCGGCAAGGCATATCTCAGCAGGGCCCAGTATCCGACAACGAGAACTGCGGTCCAGATGGCCCGACCTCGGACGCCTGAGTACATCACGATGATCGAGCTGAAGAAGTAGCACAAGGCGATGCGCTGCAAGACGCCTGGAACGCGAATCCTGGATTCCTTGAAGGCGTCAAAGCAGGTCGCGAAGGTTGCAATCGCGCCGATCGTCAGAAGCCAGCCGGCCACCATGCGCATCTGTGGCCACGTGCCGCGAGGCCAGCAGAAGGGGCCTCTGTCAGCGAACATCAGAGCCAGGCCGACGATGACTGCGACAAACGGTCCCATGATTTTCCAGCCCGAGGGCTTGGCCAACGCGTCCCAGGCAGGAAAGCAGGTGAGATAGCCATTAAGGATCAAGCCGAGCACGAAAAGAATGATGGTTCGACGGACAACCTGCCCGAACAAAGCCGGCCGGCCGGCCCCTTGAGCGATTCGCCGGTCAAACGAGAAGGTCATCGCCACGCCGACGATAAACACGAAGAAGGGGAACACCAGGTCGGTCGGCGTCCAGCCATTCCAGTCCGCATGCCGCAGCGGCGCGTAAACGTGTGACCCCGAGCCTGGATTATTGACCAGGATCATTCCCGCGATGGTGATTCCTCGAAAGACGTCCAAGCTGACAAGACGGCCCTGTTGTTGGGGCACGGATAATCCGGAAAGCGTCGGGGCGGTTGTTTCAGCCATGGGGCACCGTCCCCAATAATCACCGGGAAAAGGCTTCAGTGCAAGGTGCGGGACCGGACGATTCAGCGGGCCGGGTTGTCTTCGGCCCTTCCGAGCCATGCCGGCGCAGGCGACGGACCCGCCCGGAGCAGGGCGGGGCCTATTTGTGCCGAAGAAGAGCACTGATAATGAAGAAGAACACACTTGCCAGGACGATGACGGCGCCGGTACCTACGTTGGCCAGGTAGTCTGAGAAGGAAGCCAGCGTCCCGGCCACGCCGCTGAGTAAGCCGAAGGCTATTGCCCACCAGAACATTCCACCGGCGCTTCGTGCGAGGTTGCGGGCGGTTGCGGCGGGAATGACCAGCAGGGCAGTGACCAGGAGGATTCCCGCGGTCCGGATGGACACCGTCACGACCAAGGCCAAGAGGAGAGTAAACAAGTAATCATAGAGCCGCACGCGGATGCCGCGGCTATGGGCCAACTCGTCGTTCAGGCCGACGAGAATCAGCCTGTTGAATCCGGCGATCATGAACACGAGGACGGCGATTCCCAACAGGAGGCTCAGTCCGAGGTCTGCGCTGTCGAGGTTCAGGATATCGCCGTAGAGATACCGTTGGAACTGCGTCGTCCGGGCGCCGCTTCGGGTGACGATGGCGATGCCGAGGGCCACCACGGCGCTGAAGAACACGCCGATGACCGTATCGTTCGACAGATCGGTGGTACGGCGTACGTAGGCGATTCCGAGGCCGACGATCAGGCCGAATAGCACCAGCGTCATGCGCGGATCGGCCGCAGAAAAGGATTCGTGCAGCAGCAGGCCGATAGCCACGCCGGCAAACGCGGAGTGCGAAATCGCGTCGGAGAAGAAAGCCATTCGGAAGTTGACCACTTTGACGCCCACGGCGGCACAAACCGGAGCCAAGAGCAGGCATTCCAGCAGAGCATATCGCATGAACTGATATTCGCCCCACTTTGTGGGCAGGATACGACGGAGCGCCTCGTCAATCGCCGGCAGGATAACGCTGCTCCAGAGGTCGATAGTGGCCAACGCCGTACTCATTTGCCGCAACTGCCCCCGTGATGATGCGTGTGGCCGTGAGAGTGCCCCTCGTGCTCGCCGGTATGGGCGTAGAGGGCGACTTCCTGCTGGTAGAGAGCTTTTAGATTCTCTGCCGTGAGTGTCTCGACAGTTCTTCCGCTGCATTTCACCGTTTTGTTGAGACACAGAACATACTGGGCATGCCGCGTGACGATGCTCAGGTCGTGGCTGACCAGCAGCATGGTGTAACGAGAATCACGTTGCAGGGAGGCCAGGAGGTCGCAGAACAGTTCCTCGCCGGTCACGTCCACGCCTGATACGGGTTCATCGAGCAGCAGGATTTCCGGTTCGTCGGACAGGGCCATGGCCAGGAGCACTCGCTGCAATTCGCCGCCCGAAAGCCTTCCAAGCGGCTGGTCGGCCCAGTCCTTGCCGCCGACGCGATCCAGCCAGGTCTGGGCCAATTGGCGAGCCTGCCTGTGGTGTCCGAGCCAGACGGGAGTGCGTTGAAGGCCTGCGCACATGAAATCCATGACGGTCATCGGGATTCCGCGATCGAAGTCCAAGCGTTGCGGAACGTAGCCCACCCGCAACGGCTTGCCATTCCTGCTTGCACCCCACTCGATGCGACCGGTATAGGGCACCAAGCCGAGAATGGCCCGCAGCAGCGTAGTCTTGCCGGCTCCGTTGGGACCGATGATCGCATTGATCTGCCCGACGGCAGGCTCGAAGGTGATATGTTCCAGGATCGGTCGCGCACCGAGCGTGACGCCGACGTTCGTCAAGCGTAGTGCGAAGGTGGGCGCCGCGTTGTCGGGAACCGCGTTCAAGGTCATGATCCAAGGGCCTTTACCAGCACTTCAAGGTTTGCTTCCATGACCTCTTCATAAGACCGTTCTGTTGGATCGACGTCAAGGCTGTTGAAGGGGTTGAGCGGGAAGGCGGGTACGCCGGCGTCACGGCTGATGGTGCGGGCGACCGCATCCGAATAGGCGGGCTCAAAGAACACGGCCGCCGCTCCCGTCCGGCGTATGGCATCGATGACCTCCGTCATCTCCGCCGCGGAAGGGGGCCTTGATGGATCGAGCGTCAATGTGGCAACGACCTCGAGGTCAAGATCCTTTGCCAGGTAAGCGAAAGCGTCGTGGAAAGTCACAATCCGGCGGTTGGCGAAGCGAACAGATGCTTCCCGCAGTCGCCGGTGAAGGGCCTGGATGCGGGCAACGTAGGCTTCGGCATTGGCCTGATAGCGAGCGGCGTATTGGGGGTCTGCCTCGGAGAGCCGGTGAGCCAGGTTTCGGATCTGCCGTATGGCTTGAATGGGCGAGACCCATACGTGAGGGTTCGGTTCACCGGCGGCATGTTCCTCATCGTAATGGTCGTCAGTCTCCGGGGCAGGGGCGGTTGCCGCACCCTGGTGGTGATTGTCGTGCTCGTGTTCGTTCCGGTTGGGTGCGGCTTGACGGTCCGTCGCCGGTCTTGAAGCAGCCGTTTCTGCCGAGTGGTGCTTGTGATGGTGCGAGGTCCGGCTTTGCAGGATCTCACAGTCGTCGGAAATGGTGATAAGCCTGGCTTTGGGATTGGCTTTCTGCAACGTATCCAGAAACGATTCAAGCCCGAGTCCATTGGCAACAATCAAGTCGGCTTGCGACACGGCCTTGAGATCTGCGGGGGTCACAACATAGTTGTGGGGGCATCCGACAGCGGTGGATACGAGCAGGCGGATATCGACACCCGGGGTGTCGCCGACGACGTTGCGGGTGAACACGTAGTTGGGCAGGAAGGTGCAGACGACCTTGAGCCTGGCTGCCTGTTGGGAGTCGCGTCCGCTGGGCAAGAAAACGACGGCAACCACTATGGCCAGTATGACCGCAATCAGGAGGATGGTTCGCCAGTGCGCGCCCGATGCAGGTTTCATTCTCGTTCCTCTCAGGTGCTTGCGAACGATGCCAACACGGTTTGGCCTCAGGGCCTACGGGTTTCACCCCTTTCCATATCATAGGCGCGCGTATTACAGTGTCAACTGGCTCGTGATAAAGGACTTGCAGGCGGCCGGTTAATGAAGGCCTTCCCCGCAAGAAGTCCTGCGTCCCGCGCACGTGTCTTCGTGGGAGGGTTTCGCGGGTTGCACCCGCCGAGCGGAGTTGGCCTCAATGAAGGTGGTCGTGCTGTTCACAGTGGGGGCAGACGAAACCCTGATTGTCGGTCTTGCCCCGTTGAGTCTGGGCTATCTCTGCCGGGTAGGCGAAATGGCAGCAGGTGCACACGACGGCCTCGAAGTCGGGCGTATGGGCCTTGAGCCAGTCGGCGAGGAGCTGCGGAAGCACGCCCCGGCCCCGGCAAAAAGGGCAGACGGCATGAAACCGCTGAAGAATGGCGTCGCGGATAAACGTGGACTTGTCGGGGATATCGTTCAGGATCTCGGCCAGATGCTGATCGACACGGAAGGAAACGACGGTCTGTTTGGATTGGTCTGGCATAAGAGCAACTCACTTCCCGCTATTGGCGTTGCAGGGGTTATTTTCCGTTATCATAGCAGAAGCGCCCGGATTGTGCCCGGGGGACAACCCTGACGGGGCATTGCGGCGGCGTAGCAGGAAAGCACAATGCCCAAGGAACCGGACCTGTTCGAGATGTACCGCTGGGTGCTGATGATCATCTGCGGCGTCTACACGTTGGCCTGCCTGGGGCAGACGTTGGTCGGCTGGCTGGACTATTTCAGCCAGTCGAGGCGGACACAGGTTCTCGGCCACTATGCGGTGGTGTTGCTTCTGAGGGCAAGGTTGCGACGCTTTGCGCGTGACCTGTGGCAGATCGGGGTACTGTTGGCGATCTTTGTTGGGCTGGTCTATGCTCATCGCGGCTTTTGAGACCTTACGGCCTGAGAGACCTGTGTTTGACGCGCGTGTTTATGATGGCCGCACTCTTTGGTTTGCGGCTCGCAAGGCGGCTTGTGTCCCGAGTTGACGGGGGTAGCGGGAATCATGAGCGAACAGCAAGGCAAATCGGCTGCAATTGACGACCTGCCGGTTGACGAACTGGTCGCCTACGGTCGGACACTCGGGATGCACCTGAACGCGAACGCCGGAAGGGGGGAGCTGCTGCGTCTGGTGCGCGAGCGGCAAGCGCTCCTGGCAGAGTTGGAGCACGAGGTCCTGTTGGACATCGTCGTCTGGGCACGCCGGCCGGTGCGCCAATCAGCCAGCAAAGAGGAGCTTGCCAAGGAAATCGCCTCCGTCAAGCGGGTTGATTTTCAGGGCCTGAGCGACAGGGGTCTGGTGGCCCTGGCCAGACTGCGAGGCGTGCCCGTCTCGCCCAAGCAGCCGCGGAAAGAACTCGAGAAAGCCGTTCGCGCGAGCGAACCCTTTTGGGACAAGATCACGCGCAAGCGACGGCGGCTGATCGGGTCGCTCATCAGTCACCTGCTTGACGATGCGGAGCCTGAATCGAAAGAGGCCTATCGTTTTCTTCCAGAAGAGAGCGGTCATACCTCGCTCAAGGAGCGGATCGCCGAGCAAGGGGTGGTGAGCGGCCTGGCTCGGACTATTCGGGGCGTGGCAGACGATTACGTTCGTCAAAAGATGGACGAGATCGAAGCCAGGATCGATCGCAAGCTCGATGAGATCGACCGGCGTCTTGCGGAATGGCGGGACCGTGAGATCGCCAACCGCCTCAAGATCATCAAGATCACGCTGGTGGCGTCGATTCTTGTGGCGCTGATGAGCTACGGCTATACTCTGCTCAAGTCGAATATCAAACCTGTTCCCGCCGGCGTGGAGGGGATCCCCGTGAGCGCGCCTGCGGGGGGTGCTTTAACAAGGCCGGCTGAGGCGGATTGACTGATATGTACGAGCGGTTGGACAAGGGGCTGGAGCGGGTCATAAAAGTCGCCCACGAGATTGCGCGGGAGTATGAGCAGGAGTACGTGGGCACGGAACATCTGCTTCTAGCGATCGCCCGAGAGAGGGAAGGGCTCTCGGGTCAAGTGCTGGCGGAGGTGGGTGCCAGTGAGGAGAAAACCAAGGCCGCCGTGGACAGGCTGATCAAGAACAGCCTTGAGGATACATGGGTTTTCGGGCGTTTGCCGGGTACGCCCCACTTTCGCAATGTGATGGCCAAGGCGATTCAAGAGGCCCGCAATTTCGGCAGCAAGGAAGTCTCCACCGAGCACTTATTGATCGGGCTGCTGCTCGAAAAGGGCTCCGTGGGCTACGAGGCCCTTAAGTCGCTGGGGCTGACGCCCAAGCTGATCCGCGACAAGATCCGAAGACTCATGGCCGAGGGGGCCGTGGACTGATCTGCCGGCTTGTGCCTCGCCATGTCCCCAGTTTCCCTGCAGGCATCATTCGGTTCGGATGGCAGGACGACAGAACTCGGTCTGGAAAGCTGCTGAAGGACCGCACTTGCGCACCACCAACGTCTGTCCTGCCGGCCGGGCTTGATGCCGCCTCGCTCCTCCTGTGCCGCCGGGCAGTTCTGCTGTGCGTGGTCTAGTTTCAAGAGCCGACCTATAAGTGTTTGAGGATGTGCGTATGAGAATCTTTGCGGACGGCGGATAGAAGAAGGAGGTTGACGATGTCGCGCTTGGCTGAACTGAAGTGCGAGGCATGCCGTAGAGACGAGCCGTGCGTCACCAGGGCGGAAAGCCTTGATCTGTTGAAAGCAATCCCCGACTGGCGGATCATCGAATGTGACGGCTTGCAGCGGCTGGAGCGTGTTTACACCTTCTCTAACTTCGCTCGGGCGGTTGATTTCACCGACCAGGTGGCGTCCCTGGCGGAGGAGGTCGGCCATCACCCTGCGATTCTGACGGAATGGGGCCGGGTGACGGTGCACTGGTGGACGCACAAGATCAAGGGCCTGCACCGGAACGATTTCATCATGGCGGCGAGAACTGACGAGGTCTATGCTGGGCACGTCCGGTGAGGGCTACGGGGCGACTTTGACAATCACCTTGCGCACGGGTTCCGGCTTTTCCACCGCCAGGCCGGGCATGTGAATGTCTTGCAGGGTAAAGACGGCGAACATGCCCTCTTCGACGTCGAAGAAATCGCCGCGGGTGTTGAAGAAGACCAGATCCGTCTCAGGGTTGTAAGGTTCTCTGATCGAAGCACCGTTCATTCGGGCATATCCCATTCGCTCGCGGCCTCGTACCACATACTGAACATCCCAGTACTTGTGGTGGGCTTCCCACTTGCCCTGGTTCGCAGGCTTGGTCTGATTATCGCAGACAAAGGCGAAGAGCCGGTCGCCGTCGATCGGATATCGGCCGGCCGGCAGCGTCGCGAGATCGGGACGCCGAAGGAAATCGATCGCCTTGGGCAACAGGGGATGAATGGTCTTATACAAATCCGCGTTCTTGAGAGAATCAACAATCATGATCGAGTGCCTCTTGTCAAAAGCTGACGCGGGGCTATTCTAAGCGGTTCTTATCCGTTTGTGAATTGTTGCCGGACAAGTTGGTTGAAATCGGCCGCAAGCCCGGCTTGATCGATCCCGACGAGGCGTCCGTCCTGGGCCAGGGTCCGGCCTGCTACAATGACGCGCTTGGGGCGGGAAGGCTGACAGAGAAGAAGAGCTCCCAAGGCATCTTGAGCCGCGCCGCCGGCCATCGCGATGTCAGTGGCATCGTACAAAACCAAGTCGGCAGCGCAAGCGGGCTCGATTCGGCCCAGTTTGGGCCGTCCCAGGACCGCCGCACCTCCGGCCGTCGCGAGGCGAAATGCATCCGCGGGACTCATGGCGCCCGCCCCGTTGACCACTCGCTGAAGCAGGAGGGCCTGCCGGGCCTCGGCCAGCAGGTTGCCGGCGTCGTTGCTGCTGCTGCCATCGACAGCCAAGCCTACCTTAATGCCGGCATCGAGCATCTTGCAAACCGGCGCGATGCCGCTGCCCAAACGCATGTTCGAGCAGGGGCAATGGGCCACGCCGGTCGAGGTTTCTGCGAGCAGGCGTATCTCGGCTTCGTCCACATGAACGCAGTGGGCCAGGTAGACGTTCGGTCCCAGCCACCGGTGTTGCCTCAGGTACTCCAGCGGCCTTACGCCAAACCGATCCAGGCAATACCGCTCCTCATCGAGCGTCTCGGCGATGTGCGTGTGAAGCAGAACGTCGCGCTCGGCCGCTAGATCCCTGGTCTGGTCGAGCAACGCCGGCGTGATGTTGAACGGCGCGCACGGGGCCAGGTCGATCCGGCGCATGGCCAGCGGCGAAGGGTCGTGGTAAAGCTCGATAACTCGTACCGAGTCGGCCAGGACATGCTCGTCGGTTTCCACGCACTCATCGGGTGGCAACCCTCCCGCCGATCGTCCGAGTGTCATGCTGCCCCGGCAGAAATGAATGCGAATGCCCAGGGTCTCGGCGGCTCTCAACACCGCCTCAGCGGCGACATCGCTGGCCGGTGGGAACAGATACATGTGATCGGAGGTCGTCGTGCAGCCGTTGAGAATCAACTCCGCGATGGTGATCAGAGCGGCCAGGTGCAGGGCGTCATAGGTCAGATGCTGCCAGCGCGGATACAGCCCGACGAGCCAGTCGAACAGGCAAGCGTTTTGTACGTGCGGGGCGCAACGGGTCAGTGACTGGAAAAGGTGGTGGTGGGTGTTGATCAGCCCGGGAATGACCAGGCAGTCACGGCCGTCGATGACGGTGAGGTCGTTGGCGCGGGCCGTACCGGCTTGCGAGATACCGCCGGACTGTATGGACAGCGCGTACTCGATGTCAGCCTCACTGACGTAGCCGAGGTGAAGCAGTTCCTGGCCGATGACGCCGTGGCTTTGGCCTTGGATTTGCAGGGCTTCCTGGATCTGTTCCTGGGTGACTTTGCCGGTCGCCAACAGGATTGTCCCGAGCGGCCGTCCCTTGAGTTCCGGAGGCGGTTGGTTCGTCGGCCGGCCGTTTGTTTCAGTCACGTGATCGGTCGGTCCCACCCCCGTGATAACGCCGTCGCAGAACTCGACGGAATGGTCTGACAGGACGACCGGATCATTTCCGCGGCAGGTGATGATCGTTGCGTGGTCGATTCGTGTTCGCATCGGCTGACAGTGTAGCCCGAGACGGTGATCTCACAAGCCCGGCCGACGGGCATAGAGACGGTAGGGTGGGTTTCGTCCACCGATCACGTCGAGCGACCGGAACGTCTGCGGCGTCCATTGCCGTTTTGCGGCTCGATCATCGAAATGTGCAGAAGGTTGATGATCATCCAATCCCGAGCGATGGCGTCGGCAGAACGGGGAGTGGCCATCGGGTGCGAGGACTCGATTCGGGCCAAGCCGACGAGAAGATGGCGCTCGGCAACAACGACCTGGTCCGGATGGCGAACGAGCACACACCGGCCGTCCGACAGGCCGATCCGCAGAGGTTCAAAGGGTTGTCTCCTCAGAAGCTTGGTGATCCCCCAGGCGCGCACAGCGCCGCATTGTATGAGTGTTTCTTTCCGCGAGCAAACTCGTCAAGGCGGGTTCTGCTCGCCGATGACCGTTCGGCGAATGTCACCGGCCGGAAGAGGAGGCGTTCAACCCCGCGCGCCGACGACGCCTCCGCCGGCGCGACAAGGTCCTGGCGACAACTGGTGGCATGAACACCGCCGCCGCAGGCGAGGCAAGTGGTATGGCTTGAACAACTCATCGCCGATCGGTGGCCCGGCTCGGTGACTGGAGTTGTCACTATTATTCCCCATGATGATGGCGATGATTCGGGTCGTGTCGGCACGGCGCAAACTAAAGCCGTGTGGTATTCCGGCGGCAGGAGAATCGCCCTATTGGCAGGGGCAGACCGGGACGAGGTAGAATAATGATTTTGCGAGGTGAGCGGAAACCGCCGGATGCTGAAACCGGCGCTGCGCCGTTTGGGAGACAGACGCTGATGGCCCAAGTGTTTTGCATAGCTGCGAAGAGTTCGCCACCGTTGCCGACAAGGACGTATCCTCAGACAGTGTGGGTTGGGTTTCAGGTCCGACCGGCCAGATGCCGGTCCCGCACCGGGGCTGCGGGTTTCAGAGGAGACAGGCTTGCCCGGGCGTGGGCGTGGCGGCGCGGGTTCACGTTGCTGGAGGTTCTAATTGTCGTAGCGGTGGTGGCGCTGCTGGCGGCGATTCTGGTGCCGGCGCTGTCGGGAGCGAGGGATCAAGCCCGCAGCCTGGCTTGTCGTTCGAACATGAAGCAGCTCATGAACGGCGTGTCATTCTATGTGGCGGACTACCACGTATTGCCGGGTACGCACAGTCTTTTCTTTTTTCAAGCTCTTTTCGGCGCGGCCTGGCCCCGGCCGTCGGGGGTGACCTGGGACGGAGCCAGGGACCGGCTGGTGGGGCTGACGTTCAAAGCCGCTTATGCCGAACCGCACCATCTGGATCCGGAGTTCATTGCCGACGTACCCCGGAAGGGCACGATCTTCCGGTACACGAAGGAGGAGCGGATCTACACGTGCCCTTCAGACAGGCCCGGCAAGGCCGAGGACACGGCCCTCGGCGGGGGAGGCAACGGCCGGCTCGGGTATTCGCTCAACGCTTACATCGGTTACAAGGCGCCTGAGCACCTGCAGAGCTTTACGTACGTCGCGGCATCGCCGGACAACCGCTTGCCGGGCGGTCAGAAAAGGCGCTCGTTTGCGGCCGGGCAGCGGGTGGTCTTTTCGCCCGGGGCCTTCATGGTGCTGTTCGAGGAACACCCTTTTTACCACATGAACACGAGTTTCCCAGAGGGGAACTTCAACTGCCTGGACCGGATCGCCACCCGGCATCTGCTCAAGGGCGGGGCCAAGGGCGGAACGCCCGAGGGGCGGACGAGCGTGGTGTTCCTCGACGGCCATGCCGAAAGCCGCCTGTACCCGGCCAAGACGATGGGGCGGGAGCTGTTTGCCGAGTTCGGCCAGCCGTACGTCTGGCGAGAGTCGGGACCGCCGGACACGACGAACATGACGGCCTTTATCACAAGGTTACGCGGGCCGTGCCCGTGGTGACAGGCCACTAGGCCCTGATCAAGCATACTCCGGCGAGGTTTTCTCGCTTTGTTCGTAAAAA